>JBATDL010000146.1:0-11169 GCA_049663445.1 Candidatus Competibacter sp. | reverse complement strand
TCGCCATCCCGAGATACTCAGTGGCGCACCCGTGTTCGTAGGTACTCGTGTTCCAGTTCGTTCCCTATTTGACTACCTAGAGGGGGGCGATACTTTGGAAGAATTTCTCCACCAATTCCCCTCAGTTAAACGTGAACAAGCCATTGCCGTGCTTGATGCGGCTTACGAATCGGTCACGGCAGATGCGCATCCTGCTTGACGAAAATTTCCCGGTTGACTTCGCTAAATTGTTAGTCGGGAATGAAGTCGCGGTTACTCATGTTCATAGCCTTGGCTGGTCAGGTATCAAAAATGGCGAATTGCTTCGTCGCGCATATAGCGTTTGCGAAGTATTCGTCACCTTGGATCGTGATTTAGAATTTCAGCAGAACATTAAGGTGCTACCTTTCGGTATTGTGGTTGTATGTGTTCGTTCCAATCGTATTGCGGATCTTGCCCCACACATTAGCAGCATATTGGAGGCTGCAAGCCGTGTTACGCCGGGCCAAGTCGAGAAAGTTGGTGCTTGACCAGGCAGTGCAGCCTCGGTGAGTAAAGATCTCAATGCGCGCATAAATGAGAAGCTGCCCATGAAACCTCGCATCAGCATGATTACCTTAGGTGTTCGCGATCTTGCAGCAGCCGTGAAATTCTATGAAGAGGGCCTTGGCTTTCCCCGGATGGAATCTCCCCCGACGGTGGCATTCTTCACGCTCAACGGCACTTGGTTGGGGCTATATGGACGCGAGGCATTGGCTGAGGATGCCACGGTATCTGCGGAAGGACATGGCTTTGAATCATTTTCCCTCGCCCACAATGTCCAGTCGGAAGCGGAGGTCGATGAAGTCATCAACCAAGCCATTGCGGCTGGCGCAACCCTCGTAAAGAAACCACAGAAAGTGTTCTGGGGCGGGTACAGCGGATACTTCAAAGATCTGGATGGTCATCTATGGGAAGTCGCGCACAATCCCCACTTTTGGATTGGGCCGCGCGACGTAGCGTGATCCAGCAGCAATCAATAAGGAAACATCGTCATGAATGCGGAAGATTTGCGGTCGATACAGGCTCCGTTGAAAGAACGCTACCGTGAAGCACCAGGGGCAGCGCTGATCACGCTGCGCGCACAAGGAAGCCTCGGCGCAGGTGTCAGATGTAAGATCGAAACGGGCAAGGGACTTGTGACCGCCGGCTTGCACCCCGCCACCGGCGGCAATGGGCTCAGTGCCTGCTCGGGCGACATGCTGCTTGAAGCGTTGGTGGCCTGTGCCGGAGTCACCTTGAACGCAGTCGCCACGGCGCTGGGCATCACCCTGCGAGAGGCCACGCTCCAGGCCGAAGGCGAACTCGACTTCCGAGGCACCTTGGGCCTGTCCAAGGAGGCTCCGGTTGGCTTCCAGAATATCCGCCTGCAAGTCACACTCGATACCGATGCCTCGCAAGAGCAGATCGACACGCTGCTGCGCCTGACCGAGCGATACTGTGTGGTGTACCAAACGCTGGCACGACCACCCGCGTTGACGATAGCGCGAAAGCTGGTCGATGCCTGAGCGTCTTCGAATAGCCTGCCAAGGGAGCCATATGATGAGCTGGACCTTGAAAAATCTTTCCTCTTTGGCGCGATTGACCGCGATTTTTGCGTTGATCGCTAGCGCCACCGTGTTTGCGGAAACCCGACAAGAGCATGTGCACCAAATGGCGCATGGCGTCATGCCTTTCGATATCTCGCAAACCGTGCATATCTTCAAGATGACCGAATCTGGAGGCGTGCAAAAGGTCATCGCCAAAGATCCAGCCGCAGCCGATCAGATAGCGCTCATTCAACGGCATCTTCAGCACGAAGCCGAGAACTTTCAGCAAGGCAACTATTCGGACCCGGCAAAATTGCATGGCGCGGACATGGCGGGGCTCAAGGACCTTCAAGCCGGCGCCTCGCACATCAAGGTCTCGTATGCGGCGCTTCCCGCCGGCGCTGAAATTACCTTTGAAACGACCGATCTACACTTGTTGACCGCACTGCATCGCTGGTTCGGCGCTCAGTTGCATGAGCACGGCGCCGACGCCAGATCGGAGTGAGCGAGGACGATGCGGGTCGGGCGGTGGTGGTAAATTTCGGCATCACCGGGGAATGACTCGACGTGCTGGCCAGGATTCCGGCCGAGGGCATCGGCAAAAAATCATGGAAGCCGATTCTCCTGCTATTCGTGGGCATGATCATGTTCGCACCAGGCAGGTTAGCCATCCTGACCATCGGTAACCAGCACGGCTGGCGTCATCACCCATAGCGCGATTGCCTTGGCCGGAGCCCGGCCAAACTCGCTTATTCCACGCAATAATCGATATAATCCCCCGCGTGCTATTTATTTCTCGTACCGGCACGACAGAGCTTTTCCAATGTCATTTCAGCCCCTGAGCCCGTGGACGCGGATTGAAACATGTCAGCACGCATAGCGACGGTCAAGCGCGACACTCTGGAAACCTGCATTCAGGCGCGCGTCAATCTGGACGGCACGGGCGACGCCCAACTCGCCACCGGACTGCCCTTCCTCGATCACATGCTCGACCAGATCGCCCGCCACGGCTTGATCGACCTGGAAATCGAAGCTCGGGGCGACTTGCACATCGACGCTCATCACACGGTCGAAGATATCGGCATCACCTTGGGGCAGGCAGTCAAGCAGGCGCTGGGCGACAAGCGCGGCATCCGCCGCTACGGCCACGCCTACGTCCCGCTGGACGAAGCGCTTTCACGGGTGGTGCTCGACTGCTCCGGCCGGCCTGGACTGGAATATACCGTCGAATTTCCCCGCGCCCGGATCGGAGATTTCGATGTGGATCTGTTTCACGAATTCTTCCAGGGCTTCGTCAACCATGCGCTGATCAGCCTGCATATCGACAGCCTGCGTGGCCGCAACGCCCACCATATCGCCGAAACCGTATTCAAAGCCTTTGGCCGCGCCCTGCGGATGGCGGTCGAATTCGATCCGCGCACGACCGCCATCCCTTCCACCAAGGGCAGTCTGTAAACTCAGCCGTCTTTCCTCCATCCGGCATCCCTATCCCCGAGTCCTCCGCATGGCCAGCATTGCGATCATCGATTACGGCATGGGCAACTTGCGCTCCGTCGCCAAGGCACTTGAACACGTCGCCCCACGAACGCGGGTGCTCGTCACCCAGAACCGCCAGGATATCCTGCACGCCGACCGGGTGGTGTTTCCCGGCCAAGGCTCGATCCGTGACTGCATGCGCGAGCTGGTCCGCTGGGATCTGGTGGACGTGGTGCGCGAGGCGGCGCTGGGCAAACCATTCCTGGGGCTGTGCCTGGGACCGCAGGCGCTGCTGACCTTCAGCGAGGAAAACGGCGGTATCGACGGCCTGGACGTATTGTCCGGCCGGGTGGTCTGGTTCGGCGATCTGCGCGACCCCGCCAGCGGCGAGCGGCTCAAGGTGCCGCACATGGGCTGGAACCAGGTTCATCAACTGCGTGATCACCCACTCTGGCAGGGTATTTCTCAGGACAGCCGCTTCTATTTCGTCCATAGTTATTACCTGCAACCCACGGACGCCGCGCTAGCCGTAGGGCGGACTTGGTACGGTTTCGACTTCGCCTCGGCGATCGCGCGTGACAACATCTTCGCCGTGCAATTCCATCCGGAAAAGAGTGCTCAGGCCGGACTGCGGCTGCTCGCCAATTTCACCGCCTGGAACCCGTAAAAGAACCTCCCCACCTGAATAGATCTGCTGCTGGAAGAACTCGGACATGTTGCTGATACCCGCAATCGATTTGAAAGACGGCAAATGCGTGCGACTGCGCCAGGGGCGCATGGAAGACTCGACGATCTTTTCAGACGACCCGGTGGCCATGGCCGGGCGTTGGGTGGAGGCTGGCGCCCGCCGCCTGCATTTGGTCGATCTGAACGGCGCTTTCGCTGGCCAACCGGTCAACGCCCAAGTGATCGGTCAGATCGCCAAGGCTTTTCCTGATCTACCCGTACAGGTCGGTGGCGGCATCCGCGACGAGGAAACCGTAGAAACTTACCTCGATGCCGGCGTCCAGTTCGTGATCATCGGCACCAAGGCCGTGCAGGAACCACACTTCATCAACAACCTGTGTCTGGAATATCCCGGCCACATCATCGTTGGACTCGATGCTAAGGACGGGCGGGTGGCCACCAATGGTTGGTCGAAGCTGTCCAAGCACAATGTCATCGACCTGGCGCAGATCTTCGAGCGCGATGGCGTGGAGGCCATTGTTTACACCGACATCGGCCGCGACGGCATGATGCAGGGCGTCAACATCGAGGCCACCGTCCGGCTGGCGCAGGCCATTGCAATCCCCGTCATTGCCTCCGGTGGGGTCAGCACCCTGGATGACGTGCGAGCGCTGTGCGCGGTGGAGAAAGAGGGCATCATGGGCGCGATCATCGGCCGGGCCTTGTATGAGGGCGGCATCGATTTGGCCGACGCCCAGCGATTGGCTGACACCGAAGGGAACCCGTGATGGGACTGGCCAAGCGCATCATCCCCTGCCTGGATGTAGATCGTGGCCGGGTGGTCAAGGGCGTCAAGTTCGTGGAGATCCGCGACGCCGGCGATCCGGTTGAGATCGCTCGCCGCTATGATGTGGAGGGGGCCGACGAAATCACCTTTCTCGACATCACCGCCAGTTCCGACGACCGCGAAACCCTGGTGCATGTGGTCGAACAGGTGGCTAGTGAGGTGTTTATCCCGCTGACCGTGGGCGGCGGCATCCGCACGCTGGACGACGTGCGGCGAATGCTGAACGCCGGCGCCGACAAAGTGTCCATCAATACCGCCGCCATCGCCCGGCCCGAGTTCGTGCGCGAGGCCGCCGAACGCTTCGGCAACCAATGTATTGTGGTAGCCATCGACGCCAAGGCAGTACACCAGCCGGGTGAACCGCCGCGCTGGGAAATTTTCACCCACGGCGGCCGGCGGCCCACCGGCATCGACGCCGTCGAATGGGCGCGGCGGATGAACGCCTACGGCGCGGGGGAAATCCTGCTGACCAGCATGGACCGCGACGGCACCAAACGCGGTTTTGATTTGGAACTGACCCGCGCCATCAGCGAGGCCGTCAGCATTCCGGTGATCGCCTCCGGCGGTGTCGGCACACTGGACCACCTGGCCGACGGTGTCCTGCTCGGCAGGGCCGACGCGGTGCTGGCCGCCAGCATCTTTCATTTTGCCGAATACACCATCGAACAGGCCAAGCGCCACATGCGAGCGCGCGGCATCGAAGTCAGACTTTGATACATCCGCTGCACTGGAGCGGATTGGTAGTGAGGAAATTCATGGCCGAAAACTGGTTGGAACACATCAAATGGACGGCGGACGGACTAGTACCCGCCATCGCCCAAGACGCCGGCACCGGACGGGTGCTAATGATGGCCTGGATGAACCGGGAATCGCTGCAACGCACGGTGAAATGTGGCGAGGCGGTGTACTGGTCCCGCTCGCGCCAGCAGCTCTGGCACAAGGGCGAAACCTCGGGCAACACCCAGAAAGTGCGGCGCATCCGGCTGGACTGCGACGCCGACGTGCTGTTGCTGGACATCGAACAAATCGGCGGCATTGCCTGTCATACCGGGCGGCAGAGCTGTTTCTTCGCGGAACTGCGCGACGGCGAATGGGTCACCGTCGATCCGGTGCTAAAAGATCCGCACGAGATGTACGGCGCATGAGCGAGGACATCCTGCGCGAGCTGGCGGCCACGCTGGAAGCGCGCAAGCACGCCGATCCCGACAGTTCCTATGTCGCCCGCCTGTACGCCAAGGGTCTGGACGCCATCCTCAAGAAGGTTGGCGAGGAAGCCGCCGAAACCCTGCTGGCCGCCAAAAACGGCGAGCCCGAGCCGCTGGTGCGCGAAACCGCCGACCTGTGGTTTCATACTTTGGTTATGCTAGCCCATCAGGGACTCGGCCCGGATGCGGTGCTAGACGAATTGCGTCGCCGCTTCGGGACCTCCGGCCTGACCGAAAAAGCCGCCCGCGCCGCCGGCTAGGCGAGCGCCATCCTCCCCGTCATCAGAGGCACACCGTCATGCATTTTAGTATTTGGGAACTCATGCTTATTCTGGTCATCGTCCTGGTGCTGTTCGGTGGCAGCCGACTGCGCAACCTCGGTTCCGACCTCGGTTCGGCCATTCGCGGCTTCCGCGACGCCATGAAGGAAGGAGGTAAACCGGAAACAGCCGGGGAAGAAGACCCCAAGAAACTCGAGCATCCCGCCGTCCAGGGACACACCAGCGGTAGCCCCACGGCGGGCCTGCACGATCCACTGGCCAAGAACCACGACAAGGTTTAAGCGCCGGATCGCAACTGTATGTTCGAAATCGGATTCTGGGAACTGGCGTTGATCGGCGTCGTCGCGATGATCGTGGTCGGCCCCGAGCGTCTACCGGGGCTGGCGCGCACCGCCGGCCTGTGGCTGGGCAAGGCCCGGCGCATGCTTGCCGACGTCAAGGCAGAAGTGGACCGGGAACTGCAACTGGAAGAGTTGAAACACACGCTGCGCCAGCAAGGTGATTTGAACGGCATCAAAGACCTGGCGAACCGAGTCCAGTCATTGCGCCAGGAAATCCAGGAAGAACTCGAAGACGATGATCCGGGACCGCCGCCAGGCTGGCGGCCCGGCGCCGCACCAGCTCCACCGCCGCCGGGCTGGACCCCACCGGCTTCCCACCTGGAACCACCCACTGACGCTACGGAGCCAATGCCCGTTCAGCTACAAAAACCGGCCCCGGCTCTAGTTCAGTTGCAAAAGCCGGCGCCTCAGCCGGCCGACCCGCCTGCCAGACCGGCGCCACCGCCCAATCCCCCTGCCGCGAACTGACCCACCGTGTCCGACGCCGATCACGAACAACCTTTCATCAGCCATCTCATCGAACTACGTACCCGGCTGCTGCGCATCGTCAGCGGGGTGCTATTGATTTTTGTGGCGCTGTCGCCGTTCTCCAATCCGATCTACTCCATGCTGGCCGGCCCCTTAACTCGACACATGCCGGCCCAAAGCAGCATGATCGCAATCGACGTGCTGTCGCCGTTTTTGACCCCGCTCAAATTCACCCTGGTGCTGGCGGTCTTCATCACCATTCCGTGGATTCTTTACCAAGTCTGGGCCTTCGTCGCGCCAGGTCTGTATCAGAAGGAGAAACGGCTGGCTCTGCCGGTCCTGGTCTCCAGCACCTTGCTGTTCTACTGCGGCATGGCCTTCGCCTACTTCGTGATCATGCCGATCTTCTTCGCCTTCATCACCAGCACCGCGCCGGAAGGGGTGGCGGTGATGACCGACATCAACCGCTATCTCGACTTCGTGATGACGATCTTTTTCGCCTTCGGGGTGGCGTTCGAGGTACCGGTCGCCACGGTCATTCTGGTGCTCACCGGCATCATCACACCCGAAGCCATGGCCGCCAAACGGCCCTACATCATCGTCGGCGCCTTCGTCGTCGGCATGTTACTAACCCCGCCGGACGTGATTTCGCAGACCCTGCTGGCGCTGCCCATGTGGCTGTTGTTCGAAGTCGGCATCTTTGTCTCGCGCCTACTGCTGCGGCGCCGCAGCGAAGCGCAGGCAGCGGCACCACCGGGCGGCCAGCGGTAAGCACTTCAGGCCGCCGTGGAACCACAACGATGATCGGCGCGCTGGCGGTGTTGCTGGCCTTTCAGTTGGTGGGAGAGATCGCGATCCGCTGGAGCGGTATTCCAGTACCGGGACCCGTGGTTGGCATGTTGCTGTTGTTCCTGACGCTACGCTGGCGCAAGTCGCTGCCCGAGCCACTGCGCGCCACTGCGGAAACCCTGCTGTCGCATCTGTCGCTGCTGTTCATTCCGGCCGGGGTCGGGATCGTGCAGCACGGGGCGCGGCTGGCGGAGGAATGGCTGGCACTGACGGTCGCTTTGGTGCTGAGCACGCTGATCACGGTCGCCATTACCGCGCTGGTGATGCAAGCTGTCATCCGCTGGCGACGTGGGGCGCCGCACGATGGATAGGATTTTCATCGACATCTGGGTGTACCTGGCAACCTCGCCGCTGCTGTGGCTCACCCTCACCCTGGCCGTTTACCTGGCCGGACAATGGCTGTTCCGGCGCAGCGGCGGCCGGGCGATATTCAACCCAGTGGCGCTGGCGATCACCCTGCTGGTGCTGCTCCTGCTGCTAACCGACACCCCCTATTCCACTTACTTCACCGGCGCGCAGTTCATTCACTTTCTGCTGGGTCCGGCGACCGTGGCGCTAGCGGTGCCGCTCTATCTGCACTGGGAGCGGGTACGGCAACTGGCCCTGCCGATCCTCGCCGGGTTGCTGGTCGGCTCGCTGACCGCGATCCTATCGGCAATCGGTATTGCCGAATTGCTGGGCGGTTCGCCGCGTACTCTGCTGTCGCTGGCGCCCAAGTCGGTGACCACCCCGGTGGCGATGGGAATCGCCGAAAAGATCGGCGGCCTGCCTTCGCTGACTGCGGTTCTGGTGATTTTAACCGGGGTCATCGGCGCGGTCGCCGCGCCGGCCCTGCTGGACTGGCTGCGGGTTCGGGACGATGCCGTCAAAGGGCTGGCCATCGGCGTGGCGGCACATGGGATTGGTACGGCGCGGGCGTTTCAGATCAGCGGTCTGGCGGGCGCTTTCGCCGGTTTGGCCATCGGCCTGAACGCCCTATTGACCGCGTTGCTGGTCCCGCTAGTCGTTCGGTTGCTCCATCTGGCGCCTTGATTTTAGCGTGATCGCGAGACAGGGGCGCCGCTTCGCTCAAGCGCCAAAACCCGGGCTGGTTTTCGGAGCCGCCGGCAATCCGAAGCGTTGCGGATAACGCACCGCCAGCAGATACAAGCCTTCGGCCGGCGCGGTCACCCCGGCCTGGGTGCGATCGCGACCTTCCAATACCTCCGCAACCCATTCGACCGGCCGGTCCCCGGCCCCGATCGCCAGCAGCACCCCGACAATGTTCCGAACCATGTGGTGTAAAAAAGCATTGGCTTCAATCTCCAATAACACGCCATCGCCCTGCCGCCACACCGTCAATTTCAAAACCCTCCGGATCGGGTGGCGAGCTTGGCACCCGGCGGCGCGGAACGCGCTGAAATCGTGCTCGCCCACCAGCACCTGACCCGCTGCGTGCATCCATGCGGCATCCAGCGGCCGGTAGTACCAGGCTGCGCGCGCATGCCACAAGGCCGAGCGCTGGGGATGGTTGTAGATCAGGTAACGATATCGGCGGGCCGAAGCCGAGAAGCGGGCATGAAAATCGTCCGGCACTTCGCAGGCCCAGCTCAGGCTGAGATCCGGCGGCAGGTTGGCATTGCCGCCTCGCACCCAGGCCCGCATCAATCGGATCGACCCAGTGTCAAAATGCGCCACTTGGCCCACCGCGTGAACGCCGGCGTCGGTGCGTCCGGCACAGCTCAGACTGACCGAGTGGTCAGCGACCCTGGCCAGCGCCCGCTCCAGACTGGCCTGCACGGTTCGTATTCCCGCCGGCTGTGCTTGCCAGCCGCGAAAACCAACTCCGTCGTATTGGATGCCCAGCGCTACGCGCATCGTCCCAAAATTCTCTCCGACCCAACGAAAATCCCCCGACCAGCATGATCGGGGGATGGCGCTTACTGGTGAAAAAATGCTCTAGGCATCACCGCCCTGACCCTCTCCTTTCTGGTAAAGAGCCCGGAGCATGGGCTTGTCGCGCTGATAGATATCATCGCGGAAATTGAGCACGCCCTCCTCATCGACCCAGGCCGTCCAGTACAGCAGGTACACCGGCACTTCCTCCGGCAAACGGACAACCCGCTGCTTGCCGCTGGTGGCGGCGGTCTTGATGGTATCCTTGTTCCACTTCGGGTCATGTTTGAGCAGGTAATCGGCCAGTTCCACCGGATTGGAGATGCGGATGCAGCCAGAACTGTAAGTCCGCTGGTTGCGACTAAACAGCTCCCGGGACGGCGTGTCGTGCAGGTAGATACTGTAGGGGTTCGGGAACATGAACTTGATCCCACCCAGCGCGTTGCGAGGCCCGGCATCCTGGCGCAACTGATAGCGGAAGCTGTTGGCGCTGACCGCGCTCCAATCGATCAAACCTGGATCGATTTCCTGGCCGGTGCTGTTGTAGACTCGAATCTTCTGCTTTTTGAGCGCATAGGGATTGCGCTTGAGCTGCGGCAGCTTGTCCTTCACCGCGATGGAGCGCGGCACGTACCACTTCGGACTCAGCACCAAGTAGGCCATGTTGGCGGTGAAGGTGGGCGTTTGCCGCTCCTGGCGACCCACCACCACTTTCGCTTCCATCACCTGCTTGCCATTCTCAAACACGCCCATCTTAAAGCTGGGGATGTTGACCAGGATGTAGCGCGGCCCGAAATCGTCAGGTAGCCAGCGCCAGCGCTCCATGTTCAGCTCCACCTGGCGCATCCGCTCCGACACCGGCACGTTCAGGGCAGCCAGCGTAGCGGTATTAACGGCTCCGGTTTCTCGCAAGCCGTGTCGTTTCTGGAAACGGCGCAGCGCCTCGGCGACTGATTTGTCGTAGGCGCCTTTCTTGCCGGACTGCTCCTGTCCGGCAGGCAGGTCGCCGCTAGCCTGCAAGCGGACTCGCAACCGCCCTACCTGCGAACCCTGCACCCCTTTGGCGGAGCCGACGAGGGGCCAGCCGCCCGCCTGTTCGACCGCCCGATAGCGCTGCAACACCTCCCGCAATTCGACGTAGCCTTTGCTCTGCGGCGACAGCGCTTGCAGCGACTTGGCTACGGTGTCGTCGGCCAGCGCTCGCTCCAGTACCTCGGCCAAATCACGGGAACGCGGCTTGATCGTCCAGTCTGGATCGATTTTGCGGGGTGGCAGCCGACCGGATAGCAGATGGGAACCGTAGGTCAGAAACGTGTCGGTGAACAGCAAATCAAAATCGGCCAACTGGCCGGCGGTCGGCGCAGCGGTATCCCGCTGGAGCGTCTCATACAGCTTGCGCAGGTGGGCGCGGGGATAGTCGACGGACCGCAACCCTTCGTGCTCGGCCTGACCCAGGGTCCGCAACAGGCTCTCCGCCACCGGCAACGGCTTGCCACCGGCATCGAGCCAGGCAGCGCGATAGTTGCGCCCGGCGTAGAAGGGAATCAGGTAGTCCAGCGAGTGCAGCGTCAGTTTACCGACCCGCAGGCGGGTCGGTGGCGGCTCGATCCGCAC
>JBATDL010000145.1:0-2188 GCA_049663445.1 Candidatus Competibacter sp. | reverse complement strand
GCTCGAATGTTCCCGGCGCGCTCAATAGCGCCAGCAGCGTGCCGAGCAACACCCAGAACCATCCGCCGCCGTCAGCCACAACCGCCCTCCCCGCTCAGCCTCCGGCGAAAGATTGCCGCCAACCGGTCGATATTGCGATGCAGGTTATATTTATCTTCGACCCGCGCCCGGCCCGCCGCGCCCAGTCGCTGGCGCAATTCGGCATCGTCCATCAGTCGCGCGATCGCCGCCGCCAATCCTTCGGCGTCGGATGGCGCCACCAGCAGCCCGTCCTGCCCATCGCGAATCAATTCGGGGATGCCGGTGATGAAGGTGGTCACACAGGGAATGGTCATCGCCATCGCTTCCATCAGCACCACCGGAATGCCCTCGGCGAAACTGGCCAGCGCGAACACATCGGCGGCGGCGTACAACTCGCGGATGCGGTCCTGGTTGACCGCGCCCTCGAATCCCACCACGCCGTCCAAGCCACGCTCGATGGCGATCCGCTCCAACGTCGCCCGGTCGGGACCGTCGCCGACGAAACGCAACCGCACCTCTCGGCTATCAGCGCGCAGGCGAGCCATGGCGTCCAGCAGGATGGCCTGGCCCTTGGCCGGGGTCAACCGACCCACACAGATGATCTCGAACGGGTGAGGCTCGGCCCGGAACGGCCGGGGTGCGAACAGCGCGGGATCGACGCCCAGCGGCGAAATCTCGAACTTGTTCCAGTGGTCCGGCGGCGATAGCTTCATTAACTGACTGCGGGCGTAAGCGCCAATGCAGCAGATAAAGGTCGCGCCAGCAATCTTCTGGCTCAGGAAATAGCCGGGCGCGTCGTAGAACTCATCCGGTCCGTGAACCGTCATCGAGAAACTGATGGGAAAGATGCGGCTGGCGATCAACGCCACGGTGGCGGCCGGCGTGGCGAAATGGACATGTAGGTGCGTCAGCTTCCCGCGCGCCATCCAGCGGCCGATCATCAGCGCTTCGACGAAGTAGAAGAGGCTGTAGGCCAGTTTCTTGAGATCCGTACCGCCCAACTGCAAGGCGAACTTCAAACCCCGGAAGAAACCGCCGGGCCGGGTCGCCAAAGTAGCCAGCTTGGCGGTCGCCGCTCCCAGCACGCCATGCTGCTTGACGTAATAGGTCCGCTCCATCTCGGCCCGCTCGGCGGCGGTCAGATTCTCCGGCGGCTGATCGGGGGGGTTGATCGACGCCACCGCGATCTCGAAACCGAGTTCGCGCAACCGCAACACCTCACGCAGAATAAAGGTATGGGAAACTGCCGGATAGCGGCTGACCAGATAAGCCAGACGAATCGGCGATTGCGATCCGGCCCTTTCCTTATTGTCGTGGGTATCGTTCATTGGCCCTCCTCAATCTCTCACCGGGAATCAGATCCAGCGCCAACCTTGCCAATGCCAATCGGCGTCTTCCGCCGCCACGGCCCCACTCCAGCCGGCATCCAGCGGTAGGTTCAGCACGCTCCATGCCCGACCCGAGGCATCCCACAGACTGACCCGACCGTCCGGCGATTCACCATCCGGGAAACAAACCTCCAGATTTTGCAAACCACTGGCCAAACCACCGCCCAGCGCCTTGGCGACCGCTTCCTTACGAGTCCAGCAGTTAAAAAATGCCTCCCGGAATCGTTCCGCCGGCAATGCCTGGAACGCCACCCATTCGCGCGGTGTACAGATGCGCCTGGCCACCGGCGCATCGCTCACCACTCGATCCAGGCACTCCAGATCCACGCCCACCTCGCGATGGGCCACCACATACAGCGCCCGACCGCCGCTGTGCGCCAGGTTAAAACACAGGCCGGCGCCGGCGTCCGCGCCCGCCAGCATGGGTTTACCGCGCGGCCCGTGGGCGAAACGCAGCGCCGCCGCAGGTCGATTCAGGTATGCACCCAACAGTTCCCGCAACAGGCCGCGCCCGGCGATAAAACGATCCCGGTGTTCGGGAAACTGGAACCGCGCCGCCCGCTCTCGCTCGTCCGCCACCAGGGCCGTCGCCAAATCTGCCAATCGTTCTCCCGGCCGATCCAACTCCACCAGCCATAAATGAACCTCGTCAGCGGCCAGAACGACCGGTGGTCGGCGATCACTAATCACCGGTCAGCAACCGCCGATACAACGCCACCGCTGCATCGATCTTGGCCTCCCAGCCGTAGCGCTCCCGTGCCCGCCGCAACCCCTCTTCG
>JBATDL010000144.1:0-1595 GCA_049663445.1 Candidatus Competibacter sp. | reverse complement strand
GACCCGGCGAAACCGTGGAACTGATGGCGCTAGCGCGCGACAGCCGTGGTTACGCCCTCCCCGAGACGCCGCTGACCCTGAAAGTGTTTCGCCCGGATACCGTGGAAATCGCCCAGTTGCGGCCGGGCAATCCAGCGCTGGGCGGCTACCATGTCCAACTACCATTGCCGCTGAACGCCCGCACCGGCGGATGGACGGTTAAGGCCTATACCGACCCCAAGGGCGAGCCGGTCGGGCAACTGAGTTTTCAGGTCGAAGATTTCGTGCCGCAGCAGTTGAAATTGGAGTTGAATTCGGCGGCGACAGTGCTAAAACCGGGCGAGCCGGCGGTGATGGATATCGACGGCCGCTTCCTGTACGGCGCACCGGCCGCCAACCTCAAGGCCGAAGCCGAGGTGGTGCTGGACGAGGACGCCAACCCCTATCCGGCCTTTCCTGGCTACCACTTCGGGCTGGCGCAGGACAGTTGGACCGCGCAACGCTTCCCGGTCGCGCTGGCCGGCACCGATGCCCAGGGCAAGGCGCAGGCGCTGATCGCGCTGGACCAGACGCCCGACACCACCCGGCCGCTGCTGGCCAAGGTACGGGTATCGCTGTTCGAACCGGGCGGACGACCGGTGAACCGTAGCCTGGATCTGCCCTATCGAGCCCAACCTTTCGCCATCGGCATCAAGCCGCGCTTCGGCGACGGCGGCGTCCAGACCGGCCAGGAAGCCGCATTCGAAGTGATCGCGCTCGACCCGCTGGGCCAGCCGCAGGCCAAAAACGGGCTGCGCGCCGAACTGGTGCGCGAGGAGTACCAGTATTACTGGTATCACGACGACGGCCGCTGGAACTACAAGATGATCATCCGCGACAGCACGCCAGCCGGCGCACAAACCCTGAACCTCGTCGCCGGTACGCCCGCTATCGTAACCCAGCGGGGGCTGGACTGGGGCCACTACCGACTGGACGTCGTCGATCCGGCCACTGGCGTTGCCTCCAGCGTGCGCTTCACCGCCGGCTGGTTCGAAACCCCCAGCGAGGGCGACACCCCCGACCAGATGAAGGTGACGCTGGATAAACCGCGCTACCAAGCCGGCGAAACCGCCAAAATCTTCGTGCGTGCCCCCTTCGCCGGCGAGGTGCTGCTAAACGTGGTCGGCGACCGGCTGTGGCTGAGCAAGACGGTCAGCGCGAGCGCCGACGGCGCGACGGTGGAACTGCCGATCCCTGCCGAATGGGGTCCGGGCGTGTATATCGCCGCCACCGCATTCCGCCCAGCGGACGGTGCCAAGCAACATGGACCGGGCCGGGCCATCGGCGTGGCCTGGGTGGGATTGGACCCCGCGCCACGCACGCTGACCGTCACCCTGGACGCACCAGCCGAATGGAAGCCGCGCCAGACCGTGGAACTGCCGGTCGCAGTGACCGGACTCGACACCGGCCAGCCGGCCTGGCTGACGGTGGCGGCGGTGGATGAGGGCATCCTGCAACTAACCGACTTCGCCTCGCCGGACCCGGTGCAATACTTCCTCGGCAAGCGCCGACTGAGCATGCAGGTGCTGGATCTGTACGGCAAATTGATCGAAGCCGGCGGGCGACCGGGCCAACTC
>JBATDL010000143.1:0-4043 GCA_049663445.1 Candidatus Competibacter sp. | reverse complement strand
GCCCTAGAGCCAGCGCGGGAACGTAATTCAACAGACCCACCAGCAGGACCGTGCCGATCAGCAGGGTCACGAACAGCGGCCCGTGGGTCGGCAACGTGCCCGAAGTCGCGGCGAGGCGCTTTTTCGCCGCTAGCGAACCGGCCATGGCCAGCACGGGGACGATGACGCCGAAGCGACCGAACCACATGGCGATGGCCAGCATCACGTTGTAGAAGGGCGTATTGGCGGAGAGTCCGGCGAAGGCGCTGCCATTGTTATTGGCGGCTGAGGTGAAGGCATACAGCACTTCCGAGAAGCCATGTGCGCCGGGATTCAGGATGCCGGCTTGACCGGCGTTGGCCATCACGGCGATGGCGGTTCCGCTCAGCACCAGCAGTGGCGTCACCAAAATCGCGATGGCGGTCATCTTCATCTCGTAGGCTTCGATCTTCTTGCCCAGATATTCGGGCGTGCGGCCGATCATCAGGCCAGCGATGAAAACCGCCATGATGGCGAACACCAACATGCCGTAGAGCCCGGAACCGACGCCGCCGAACACCACTTCGCCGAGCTGCATCATCACCAGCGGCACCATCCCGCCCAGCGGCGTGAACGAGTCGTGCATGGCGATGACCGCGCCGCAGGAAGCGGAAGTGGTAATGGTGGCGAACAGGCCCGAGTCGGCGATGCCGAAGCGAGTTTCCTTGCCTTCCATGTTGCCGCCCACCTGGAGCACGCTGGCGGACTGGTCGACGCCAGCGGCGAACAGCGGATTGCCCTGCTGCTCGAAATCAATCGCCGCGACGGCCATGACCGCGAACAGCACGGTCATGGCGGCGAACACGGCCCAGCCCTGCCGAGTGTCGCCGACCATGCGGCCAAAGGCGTAGCACAGCGCGCCTGGCATCAGGAAAATCGTCAACATCTGAAAGAAGTTGCTCAGCGGCGTCGGATTTTCAAAAGGATGCGCCGAATTGGCGTTGAAGAAGCCGCCGCCGTTGGTGCCGATCATCTTGATCGCTTCCTGTGAAGCGACCGGCCCCATCGCCAGCGTTTGCGTGGCTTTTTCCAAGGTGGTCACGTCCTGATACGCAGTGAAATTCTGAATCGCGCCCTGGCCGATCAAAAACACCGCGAAAATTAGCGCCAGCGGCAATAGCACGTAGAGCGTAATCCGCGTCAAATCGACCCAGGCGTTGCCGACGCTTTGCGCCGTGTGGCGGGCGAAACCACGGATCAGCGCGATGACGACGACGATACCGGTCGCCGCCGACAGGAAATTCTGCACGGTCAGCGCAAGCATCTGCGTCAGATAGCTCATGGTCGATTCGCCGGCATAGCCTTGCCAATTGGTGTTGGTGACGAAGCTGACGGCGGTGTTGAAGGCTGAATCGGAGCTGACGTTGGCCATCTGCTGCGGATTGAGCGGCAACCAGGATTGGAGCCGTTGCAGAGCGTAGACGGCCAGTACGCCCAGCCCGTTGAATAGCAGAAGCGCGAGCGCGTAATGCAACCAGCCCATTTCTTCATCCTTACGGATGCCGCAGAGGCGGTAAATCACCGATTCAACCGGGCCGCCGAAACGCAATGCCAGTGAGCGCCCTTCCATCACATTCGCGATGTAAACGCCGAGTGGTTTGACCAGAGCCAGTAGAACGAGCAAATAAAGCCCGAGTAACAACCAAGCGTGCGGAGTCATCATAAGTCCTCCGCCATGAATAGGGCGGCGACCAGATAGATCAGCAGCCCGACTGAGACGAGGCCGCTGAGGACATAAAGCCAGGTCATGGCGTGCCTCCCAGTTTGGCGAAACCGACCGTGAGGCTGGAGGTCAGCATGCAAAATAGAGATATTCTAGAGAGATAGATGATATTCATCAGGTGCCTCCACGCGTCAGGATGAAGTGATGGCGCATCGGTGGACGACTGACGCAGTCAGTGCCTCCGAACCAGCCAGGCGCAGAGTTCGATCAAAAAGGTCACCAGCAGGAATAAACCCAGCATGACGCCCAACATGAAAAGATCATCCATCGCGCGCCTCCGCAGGTGACCATGATCAATGTCATGGAGCATAAGCGAGTGACTGAAAAAATGAGGTAAAAATAAATAGATGCTGTGTAAAGAAGTTGTAAATATTTTGGCGCCAGGGTTAGCCTAGCCGGCACTGAGCTCAAACCCTGTTGATTCCACGCATCTTGATCCCAAGGACTGTTGCCCGCATTTGAAGGGATAGATCAAGCAGGTATTCCAGCGTTTCGGGTGAAATTGAGTCAAATCTTGTTTTCAACTATCCGCTGCACACACGCTCATGCAGGTTGCTTGGAACGGATGTGATGGTTTCTTCCGGTCTCTGAGTGGCCTCCAGGCCCGCGAAACGATGCTAGGAGTCTGTCGGACATGGGGACGAGGTTCGGATAGACTCACCGAAATGGGCTGAAGCCTGGGACGAGGAGACCGATGGTGCGCAATCCGTTCCGCGAGAGACGGTGCGCAATCCGTTCCGCGAGATTGACCGCGGCCAACCGATCACCCTGCCGGGGAACTTGGAGGGCTGGCTCGATGGCAACGACTTGGCCTATTTCATCGTGGAGGTGGTGGACGCCCTGGATACGCGCGAGATCGAAGCGGATGACCGCGGGGGCGGTAGCGCCCCGTATCCGCCGAAGATGCTGCTGGCGCTGTTGTTCTACGGCCATGCCAAGGGGATTTTCTCCAGCCGAAAGATCGAGCGGGCCACCTACGAACTCATTCCTGTCCTATACCTCACCGGGGGCCCGCATCCGGATCACGACAGCATCAACACCTTCCGGCAACGGTTTTTGCCGCAATTCGAGCGGCTTTTTGTGCAAGTCTTGCTGATCGCCCACGCCCTGGGGGGGGTGAAGCTGGGCGAGGTGAGCCTGGATGGGACGAAAATCGCAGCGAACGCCAGCAAACACCACGCGATGAGTGGGGCGTACGCGGAGCGGCTGGAGCAACAGTGACAGGCGGAAGTGCAGACGCTGCTGGAGCGGGCGGCGGCGGTCGAGGGTCCCGGCGCGGTGGACATCGACCGGCCGGCGGAACTGAAACGGCGGGAAGACCGGCTGGCGAAGATCGCCGAAGTCAAAGCGGAGATCAAGCGGCGGGCGCAAGCCCGGTATGCCCGGGAACAGGCGGCCCATGTCGCGAAGCTGGCCGAACGGGCGGCCCAGGAGCAGGCGCGAGGTCGGAAGCTGGGCGGCAACCCGCCGCGGGTGCCGACACCGGGTCCCCGGCCCGACGATCAGGTCAATTTCACCGATGGCGATTCCCGGATCATGCCGGTGTCCGGTGGCGGCTTCGAACAAGCCCACAATGCGCAAGCGACGGTGACCATGGGCCGCCTGCTGATCATCGGGACCCACGTGACCCAGCACCCCAACGACCAACAAGCGATGGAGCTGGCCGTGGCGGAACTGGCCAAGCTGCCGGAGACCTTGGGTGCGGTCGAGCGGATGGCGGCCGATAACGGCCATTGCAGCGCGCGTAACGTGGAAATCCTGGTGACCGCGGGGATCGAGCCGTTGATCGCGGTGGGTCGCCAAAGCCACCACGAAGCCCTGGCGGAACGTCTGGCGCCGGTCCCGGAAGCCCCGCCACACCCCGATGCGATGAGCGCGATGAAGCACCGGCTCAAAACGCCGGAGGGTAAGGTGTGCCACGCCAAACGGAAAACCACGTCGGAACCGGTGTTTGGCATCATCAAGGAAGTGATGGGTTTTCGCCGGTTCTTGTTGCGGGGCTTGGCCGCGGTGAAAGGCGAATGGCGACTCGTGTGCTTGGCGTTTAACCTGAAGCGGCTTTTCGTCTTGCGGCAAGGGCTCACTGCGTCCTAACAACCTGAAATGGTGGATAAATCGGCTAAATCCCGCAAATTTGGGCAGCAATAAGCCCCACCACACCCTTCAGATAGTCCCTTTTTCTTGTCATACGCATAATTTTACTTCATGAGTCCGACAGACTCCTAGGATCTTTAGCCATGGCCACCCGAATCTGCGCCATCCTGGCTGCCTTGGCCGGGTTTGCCGCCGTGCTGCTGGCGAT
>JBATDL010000142.1:0-6951 GCA_049663445.1 Candidatus Competibacter sp. | reverse complement strand
GCCTAGCGCTGGCCGTGGCTGGGCGTGGTCGGCGATATGCTGGATGCGGGTCGTCAGATCATCGGCTGAATTCAGGGTGGGAACCCCCGACCAATAGCCGCTATTTTAGCGGCCGACTACATGGATTTATTGGAACTCAAACTGAAACGAAGAATGATATAGCCTACCAATCCTGAAAGCAGGGAACCTAAAATAATACCAAGTCTTTCATCAAACAGTAAATTTACACCGGTTTCTTCGAAGGCTAATGACCCAACGAACAAACTCATGGTGAACCCGATACCACATAATACCGCTGTTCCATATAAGTTTAACCAACTGGTACCAGTGGGTAAATTCGCTATCTTTAGTTTTATTGAAAGCCAACAAAGACCAAAAATTCCTATCTGCTTACCAAAAAACAAGCCGAGCGTGATGCCAATTGGAACACCATGAAATACTTGTTCCACGCTCATGCCACTAAAGCTAATTCCAGCATTGGCAAATGCGAAAACAGGCAACACAAAGAATGCAACAACTGAGTGCAAATCATTCTCCATACTCTTCAGTGGAGAAACCGTAGGCTCAAATTTGGCATAAATTGGAATAAACATAGCGAGAATGACACCAGAAAGTGTTGCATGAACACCTGATTTCAGCATCGCAACCCACATAATAAGACCGACTAAGATATAAGGGCTTTTCGATGTGATATTGCATCTATTTAATAAATACAATACAGGCATGCAAAGCGCTACCACGATTAGAGAAACAACTGATATCTTTGATGTGTAGAAAAAAGCAATAATTAATATCGCGCCTAAATCGTCAAATATCGCGAGGGATGTGAGAAATATTTTTATTGAAGTGGGTACGCGAGAACCGAGTAAAGCTAACACGCCTAATGCAAAAGCGATATCAGTTGCGGCCGGTATGGCCCAACCTTTTACGGCAATCGGGTCATCGTGATTAAAATATAGATAGATAAGCGCTGGCATTAACATGCCGCCAATTGCACCTACGCTAGGTAAGATGATATTTTTTTTATCTGATAATTCTCCCTCAAGCAATTCCCGTTTTAGTTCAAGACCAACCAGGAAAAAGAAGACGGACATCAGCCCATCGTTAATCCATAGTAATAATGGTTTGGCGATTTCCAGTGCGCCAATGCGTATTTCGACTGGAGTTGACAGGAAAATCCGGTAGTAAAGTTCCAAGTTCGTATTTGCAAATACAATGGCCAGCAATGCTGATAACATGAGAAAAATACCACCCGCTGACTCCAACTTGAAGAACGCGGTAATAAAAGAATGCCTTTGGTTTTGCATAACGCTCCTAACAGTTCTGACAAGAGTGAATCCATTGGCAACACCTCGAACGCGAAACCGGAGAAGCGCAAACTCCCCATCCTCTTATCCATGCGCTCCTGCCCGATGTGGGTGTAAATCGGGGAGGTGTTGGTCGTGGTCGGCGTAACCTGCTCGAAACGATAGGCCACGATGTATGGAGATGCCATCATCTTCGCGCGAGCGGGATGCTACGTCTCTCTTGCGCAACTGACTCAACGGCGAAAGGTACCACAGCTTGGCCGCACGATGGATTCCAAGCAAACGGGGCGCACTACGTCAACGCCACCGGAGATACTTACCCGGGTTTTGCGTTCCATTGCTCTCTAAACCCCATAACCGGCTTAATCGGTATCAGAATCCTCTGCGTTAGAACTCTCTGTATCGGAATCCTCTGTATCAGAATCGCCTGTAATGATGTAAGGAAGTCCCTCGATAAAATTTTTAAGGGCATCTCTTTTATCCTCTTTTATGCCTAAGAAGTGGTCGCTACCCCACAAGAGCAAGCAACCAGCACTCTCGTGTGCACATGCGTTTTGCACCTTGGTGACTTTCCTAAAATTCTCAGCAATAGATTCATGTCGTGTTTTAAATCTATCTGGAAACCTCGCCATAGAGCGATGATCCGCCGCATATACAGGAATTCCATTGATTAGCGCAGTGGCAATAACTCAGGCCTGAGTTATTGGGCAGTCAAATGCGCCACCGTTCGGTGCAGCCCTTACAATTTCTTCTAAAGGGCGCCCCTCCTCTACAAGTTTTTTAGCGTTATTTAGAGCAGTAACATGCTGATCAGTGAGCTCCACGAAAAGATGCTTAACTAGACCTGGTTGCCCAAGAAGGTGTATCGCCAAGATTCTACCATCTGGCTTGGTATGATCTTCACCAATACCAAGAGCTCCATTTTCAAGTAAGGCCTGCGCCTCATTTTTTTCGCGTTTCGGCATTTTAGAAGCCCCTTACTGTTAATAGAGTAAATATCCCACGACAAAGCTGTTTAATTTAGTTCATGATCTGCTCAAAAATCCGGTTTTCCGTTCCACTGCTCCCTAAACTCCTAAATCGGGGTGGTGTTGATCATGGTTGGCGTGACCTACTCGAAACGATAGGTCACGATGTATGGAGACGCCACCATCTTCGCGCGGGCGCTGCTGGGCGAGGACGCTCAAGCGGCCGATGCCGCCGCCACGCCTACTTTAGCTTGTAGGCCTGAATCTGTGCGCTGCCGCGACTGCCGAGCATATAGTCAACCCCTGGCAGATGCCGCAGGGTATCGGGGATCGTGCCGCCCGCCCAGACGATCGTTGCCCCCTCGGAATCGGCGTCGAGAGTGATTTCTCCCTTCTTGCCTTCGCGCACCGGCGGTTGCTTGACATTCGGCGGCGGCGGGTCGAAGGACTGCGCGCTGCCCCGCTCGGGCAGCCAGACAAACTGCTGGGTCGCATGGACCTCGAAACGCCACCAGCCGATCATCCATTTGGGGGCCTTCGTTGCGATCTTCATCAGGATTTCGATGTCGACCCAGCCCTGAAGAGTCGCGGGGTCCCACTGCTGCTGTTTTCTTCTGATGATATCGAAGCCTTTCGTATAGTCCGGTCCCGGTCCGCCCTGCCCGGATTCCACCGTGTTCCACAGGTCGCCGCTGAAATCGAGTGAAACGCCCATGTGGAACCGGACTGGCCTGAACACGTCGCCATAGCCGGGCCGCTGGCCGCTCTTGGCTGGGATCCACGCCTCTCCAAGACCGGCTTTTTTTAGCTTCTGCTCGATGTCGAACTGCCCGAGGAAGATGGGCGAACCGATCGCGTTACTGAATTGACCGACAAATGCGTTGCACGTCGTGGTGGTGGGCAACCCGGCCATATTGTTGTTGCCCGCGTCGCGCCGTTTTTTCTTCGCGACGTCTTCAACTTTCCAGGTGGCCTGAAGGCTTTCGTGCGACGAACCGGTGAGCTTGGTGAACAGTGCCGCCGTGCTACCGTTTGAGGTCACATCGCTCTTCGGAACCTGCTTGAGAAAGTCTACGGCTTTCTTGCGAACATCAGTCATGGTTTTATCCCCGGTCGCCTTCAAAATAAGATTGGAAGAACAGGGTCTTGTCTTTTGCCCTGCACCCCATTCCTCCCCTTACAACTTCGCCACCACCTTCTCCATCCGCTCCTGTCCGACGTGGGCGTAAATCTGGGTGGTGTTGTTGAGGGTCGAGTGCCCTAACAGCGCCTGGATGTCCACCCGTTCCGCCCCCGCGTTGAGCAGGTTCGTTGCATAATTATGGCGCAACTTATGCGGGCTGATTTTCTTCTCGATCCCGGCCTTTTGCAGCATCCCCCGCAGGTAGGTTCGCGCCGCCTGCGAGGACACCGGCTTTTGTCCCGCCGCGCGGGCGAACGCGAACTCCCCTCGGGGCTAATCCTTGAGCCAGAAGCCGAACACTTGGCCGAACGCCTCAGGCAACGGCACCCAGCGTTCCTTGTTGCCCTTGCCGATCACCCGCACCGACCGGGTCGCCTCGTCCATCAGCCGCATATCGGCCACCTTGAGGCTGAGAGCCTCCGAAATGCGCAGCCCGGAGTTCAGCAGCAACCCGAACAGCAGCTCGTAACAGCGGCGGGTCTCGGTCATCTTCGCCTTGTTCTCGCCGAAAATGTTGATCGGGATATTGCGCCGGTCCTTGATCATTGCCTCCAACCGGACCTGCTCTTCCTTCTCCAGCCACACCGGAATCCGCCGAAGGCGCTTGGGCTTGTCGGCCAGATACACCGGGTCGCCCTCGACGATCTCATGCTTCATCGCCCACTTGTAGAAGCTACTCAGAGTGCTCAAGCGCCGGGTGACGATGGCGACGCTGACCTTCTGCTCGCGCAACTGCCAGGCGATGAACGGCGAACGGCGAACGGCGAATTCTCTATGTATCCGACAGTTCGCACGGCGTCAGAGCCTGTACTGGACGGTCGATCAGTACTGACCGGTTCGAGGGGGAGCGCGATAAGACGGTAATTGCTCACCACGCAGCCGGATGATCAACTGTATCTCTTCATGGCGGACCGGCATGAAGTCATGGGCGGGTTGGTGGCGGTGACAGTCGAGGCACAAGGCTTGGAAATTGTCGGGCCGATTATCGGTTTTGACGCGGTTGCGGTGGTGGGTGTGGAGCAGATGGCGATGAGTGGACAGATTGACGCCGCATTGTTCACAACGAAACTCCTTATCCGCGCGATATTGGGCCGAAATTTGCGGCCAGTCGGGGGTGTAGCCACCAAAGAACTCGGTCAGTGAAAAATCTCTGAAAATAGCTGGGTTCTTTTGATAATTGCGATAGTTGAGATACTTCAGACAGTTCCTGCACACTTGCAGGCGGGCTTTGCCCTGAAGGGGTTGCTCCATCCCGTATTTGAACCCGGAAATCAGGAACTCGCCGCTGATATCATTGGTGGCGACGTAACGCTTCAAACGATCTTTGGGGTTCATTTTGCTGAGCACTTCGCAAAAAGCGACGTGATACTTGTTGCCGCAACTGCCGTCTTTCAGGACTTCCCGAACCTTGGCTTGCGAACCTTGTTCCTTAATGTATAACAACACCTGCCGGCCCCGGTAGACCAGCAGACCGGTCGTCGTGTCAATTTCGTTCAGGTCAACGTCAATGCCGGTTTCGGCCAGGGCCAGATCAATCGGATCCAGGGGCTCGGATTCAAACGGACGGAGTGACTGCGGCTCAATACGGTCCGCGCCCATTTGCGCAACCGCCGCCAATAACTCTGAAAAATCGACTGTCAGGCGCATGAGGGACGCTCACCGTTCCAGAATTTTCCGAATCTGTGTTTCGGCGTTGGTGATGACGCGAAACGAGACCCGCCGGGAACGCTCGAAATTCTCGCTGCCATCCTGGTTTTGAATGATCCGGGATGATGAAAACCCCACGGCAGCTACATGCTTTTTGACCCAGGCGCGTTCCGTGGTCACCGCAGGCAGGGCATAGACGTATTCCAGTACAGCGCGGGTGCGACCCTGCGAGAGTTCCATGTTATTGAAATAGGCTTCGTCGGACGTAGAGCGCTGATTCCACAGGCTGCTGGTATGGCCTTCAATGCGCACTTCGTCAATGGAGGCGCGAAATTGGGTCAGGACATTGAGATAGCGCGGAAAAAAATTGCTGAGGGTAGCCTGGAACGCCGGTTTCAGGGTAATTTGACCGGTGTCGAACAGTACATCCGGCGATTTGAACTGGAACGACAACGTCGCCTGTTGAATGTCCGCGTCCCAGCGCTGCAGATCGTCCTTGAATTCGCCCATCAGTTTTTCATAGAGCGCGACCTGGTTTTCCTGATAGGTGACGGCCACTTCCTTGATCTTATCGCGTTCGATGAAGGCGCTGCGCATCAGGGCAATCGAGACGAACAAAAACACCATCATCAGTCCGGCCATCAGGTCGGAGACCGAGATCCAGTGTTCGTCGCTCTCGACCGTGGACACCACGCGCGTTCCAGCGCCCAGCCAGCGGGGGGGACGCGAACTCATCGGCCGGGCCGGCCGGATTCGTTGACGACTTGCTGCATGGCCTGCACCAGTTTGCGGTAGTCCGTCGTGAACTGGCCAGCAATTTGCCCCAGAGCACGACCCATTTCGTTCATCACGCGATTGATTTCCTGCTGCATGGACTGGTCAATGGCGGCCAGTTGCTTGTTGACGCCTTCGCCGGTGGTGGCGACCGCTTTACGCATTTCTTCCAGCACGCCTTCCACCGCCCGAGTGACGGCGCGAGTTTGGTCAGTAGCGGCTTTCTCCAAGGCACCCTCCAGGCGTTTCTGCATCTCAGCAATGCTCTCGGCGACCTGCTCCTGGGCGGCGCGGGTGTCGCGTTGGACTTGTTCACCGGCATTCTTGAGCGTGGTGGTCAAGCTCTTGGCCTGCTCGGTCAGGGCATTGATCAGCGCCTGAGTGTGATCATGCACTTCGTTGAGAGCATTGCGAGTGCCGCGCTGAATCTGGTCACTGGTTGCGGTGAGCGTAGTGGACAGTCCCTGGAATTGTTCGGCCAGCGCCTTGAGCCGGTCTTGCGTCTGCCGGTTCATCTGGTTCAACGCCTCGTCCAAGCGGGCACGCAGGTCCTCGCCGTGGGTGGTCAGTTGATCAGCCGTCGTTTCCAAACGTTCATGCAGCGTTTGGAGGTCCTGATTAAAGGTCTGGGCGCTCTGGATGAGGGTGGTCTCAACCGCCGTCGCGCCGCTTTCCAGCCCCTCGCGTACCCGGTTGATGCCCTCGTCAGTGGTTTTGATGAAGGCGTTAAGTTGTTGGTGGGTCTTTTCGTCGTGGGCTTTGATGTAGGCGTCAGATCGCTCCAGCAGCGTGGTGTAATGCGCACTGGCGGCCTGCACCGACGCCTTTACGGCGTTAACAGTCTGGTCAATCTGCTCGTGGATTTGCGGGACGGCTTCCACAGCCTTGTCGCGCATATCGCGGAATGCCTCCAAGTGCCGGCTCAGTTCGTCAATCTGGTGTTGGTTGACCTGCAACACCTCCTTGAGCTGGGCCAGGGTAGTAGGGATGTGCTGCGTTTCCTCGGCGATCTGGCTGACGGCGGTTTTGATGGTGGTGATCGCCTCCACTCCTTGCGCGTACTGGGCAATCA
>JBATDL010000141.1:0-1610 GCA_049663445.1 Candidatus Competibacter sp. | reverse complement strand
CTGCTGGCCGATCAGGTGGGCCTGGGCAAAACCATTGAAGTCGGCATGATCCTGAGTGAGTTGCTGCGCCGGGGCCGCGCCAGCCGCATCCTGGTGCTGACCAAGAAATCGATGCTGACCCAGTTTCAAGCTGAACTCTGGAACCGGTTCGCCATTCCGCTGGTGCGCCTCGATTCGGTGGGCGTCGCCAAATTGCGCCTGAAAATTCCCGCATCGAAAAACCCGTTCGAGGTCTACCACCGGGTCATCATTTCGATGGACACCCTCAAGGATATTGGCCGGTATCGCCACTTTCTGGAGGAGGCCCGCTGGGATGTGGTCGTCATCGACGAGGCGCACAATGTCGCCGCCGCCGCCAACCCCGAGAAGCAGCTCAACTACCGATTGGCGCGGCTGCTGTCCCGCCGCACCGACAGCCTGATCCTGACCACGGCCACGCCCCATAATGGCCACCGCGAAACCTTTGGCCGACTCATTACCCTGCTCGATTGGTCGGCCATCCCCGATCCCCGGCTGCGCGAATACGGCCCCGAGGATATCGCGCCGTTTTTCCTGATGCGCTTCAAGGAAGATGTGCGCGGCGAGGCCGGTGACCAGTTCGCCGAGCGCCAAGTGGTGCCGCTGTCCGCCACGATGGTCGATGCCAGCGCGGAGGAAGAAGCGCTGTATGCGGAACTGGGCCGACTCCGCAGCCAGGCCAAGACCGGCAAATTCAAGACTGAGGCCATCATTCAATGGGGCCTGTACAAGCGCTTCCTGAGCAGTCCCGAGGCTTGTCTATCCACCGTCGCCAAACGCCTCGCCACGCTCGGCGCCACGCCGGGCCGGGCGGATGAAGCAGCGGCCCTGACTACGCTGAAGGAACGCCTTGCCAGGCTGTCCATTACCCACGGCAGCCGCTTTCAATTGCTGGTGCGCGAGCTGCGCGCCATGGGTTGGACCGGCCGGCCTGACAGTCCCCGCATCCTGTTGTTCACGGAAAGCACGGTGACCCAGGCGGCGCTGGCGCGCGAACTGGCACGCGAATTTGGCCTCCCGTTCAGCGACCGGCATGAAGACCAGCCGGGCCAAGTGCTGGCTATTATCCACGGCGGCCAGCCTGACGTGACACTGGCCAAAACCGTGGAAGCCTTCGGCACCGGCAGCAGTCCGATGCGCCTGCTGGTCGCGACCGACGTGGCGTCCGAAGGCGTGAACCTGCACCACGAATGCCACAACATCATTCACTACGACCTGCCCTGGTCGATCATCACCCTTATCCAGCGGAACGGCCGCATCGACCGCTTCGGCCAGCGCCGCCATCCGGTCATCCGCTACCTGATGGTACGCACCCGGGCGGGCGAGTTGCAGGGCGACGAAGAACTGTTTGCGCGCCTGGTCGCCAAGGTCGAGGAGATCAACCGCAGTACGCGCACGGGGGAAAGTGTCCTCAAGCTGTACGACCCCGAGGCCGAAGAGGCCTACATTGCCGAGAATGGTTTGCTCAAAGGCGACGCCGACATCCTCGACAAAACCAATCCGCAAACCGGGGAGAGCGCGGGTCTGGAAACGGACCTGATGGCCGCGAACCTGGCCGGGCATGAAGATTTCCTGGCCTTTTTGTTGGGCGA
>JBATDL010000140.1:0-1790 GCA_049663445.1 Candidatus Competibacter sp. | reverse complement strand
TGCTCGGCCACCTGCGGCCGGTCCTGGGCAAAGCGAGAGGCGTTGACGAACGCGCCGGTCGCCCGGCGGGCGTCACCCTGCTGGCCGTAGACCTGTCCCAGCGTGAGCCAGGACGCCGAACGGGCCGGTGCCAGGGACAGCGCGTAGACCAACAGTCGTTCCGCTTCCTTGAAACGGTGCAACCGCAGGTAGGTCAGGCCGAGCGCGCCGGCGATTTCAGGATCGGCGGGATTGGCGATGAAGGCTTGGCGGAACGCCGCCAGCGCTTCTTTGAGTTGGCCACCCGCCAACTGTTCCTGGCCGTGCTGCTTGAAAGGGCTGGCCTGCCGGGCATCGCCCGGCTCCGGTCGTGGCAGATTTTCCATCTGTTCCCGGAAGGTCAGCACGCCGGCTTCTTCGTTGGCGCCGGCCAGGGCGATCATTTGCTGGACGTAATAATCGATCGTTTCGTATTGACCGGCCGAGGCGGGCAGAGCACCGGCCAGCGCCAGCGCCAGCACCAGGCTGCGGGTGAAAGACGGAAAATTCATGGCGTGCGGGAGGGGTTCGGTGCGCTGTTCATCGGGACGATGCCGCCGGGGTTGGTCGGTAACGGCGGTACGATGACGGCCTCTGCCGGCAGATGGAATAGCCGCAAAGTTTTCAGAGCGGCGTTGCGCAGGATGTCGGCCGCCTCGTTTTCGGCGATGTTGCGCAGGATTTCCTCGGCGCGCATCTGGTTTTGGGCGAAGCGGTAGGTATTGGCCAAAGCGCCCAGTGCGCGGTTGGCATCGTTTTCCAAACCGTACACCTGAGCGAGCTGGAACCAGGCCACGGCCCGGGTGGGTTCGAGGGCGAGCGCCTGCTGCAGGGCGGCCTCCGCTTCGGGAAAGCGGCCCATCTTGCGGTAGACCAGTCCCGCGTAGTTGGTGGCGTCGGCGTTGCCGGGGTCGTCCCGACTCGCCTGCTGGAAAGCCTCCAGTGCCGCGTCTAGCGCCTCCTGTCCAAACAGAGTCAGACCCCGTTGGAAGGCGGCGCGCGCCGCCGCCGGGTCGGGCGCCGCCGGTCGCGGGTTCTGCTCTAGCATCCGCTGCATGCTCACCACCCCCTGCTCGTTGTCGGTGGCGGCCATTTCGATCATTTGCTGGACGAAATAGCGGTTCCGCTCGCTGTCCTGGGCCAACGCCGCTGGCATCGCGGCAATCCATGCCGCCAGCAGC
Source organism: Candidatus Competibacter sp. (assembly GCA_049663445.1). Taxonomy (GTDB): domain Bacteria; phylum Pseudomonadota; class Gammaproteobacteria; order Competibacterales; family Competibacteraceae; genus Competibacter. Next base: position 591 of record JBATDL010000140.1, on the reverse strand, counting down.
AGCGCCGGCGTCCGGCAAACATCGCTCATACTTTGCGCCTCACGTCCCGCGCCTCACAGGTTCTTGATGGCGTCGTATTGCCGTTCCAGGCTGAGCCGTTTGGAGTTGGCTTGGGCGACGGTCAATTGGCCCTTGTCGAGCTGGACCTCGAATTCCTGAATGTCGCGATTCAATTGTTGCTGTTTGCGCTGCAACTCCACCGTGCGCTGCTCGGTGGCGGATTTGGATCGCTTCAACTGATCGACCCGCTTGGCGAGCGCTCGGTTTCTGGCCTTGAGCGAGGCCAACTGGCGGCGCTGTTCGGCCACCTCGTCGGCTTTCATTTGTCGCTCGCTTTCCAGATAGGCGCCTTCTTCCCGCAGGGCGCGCAGTTGGTTCAGGCTGTCGTCCCGCTGCTCTTGCAAGCCCTGCTGGCGTGTTTCGTAGTCGCCGGCCGCCAGCCCGCGCACACCGCCGAAGAATCCGCCGCCGTGCGGATCGTTGGTCGGATCGGCGGCGCAGCCTCCCAGCAGGAGCAGGCTCAGGATACCGGCGTAACCGCGTGTGGTGAATGCCATGATAGTGATCTCCCATCCCCGGCTTACCCGATGG
>JBATDL010000139.1:0-4222 GCA_049663445.1 Candidatus Competibacter sp. | reverse complement strand
GGGGGCATCGGCGCACGGTCCCGTGACCCCGGTCACCGCCCCGCCCGCCCCCGCGTTGCTGCGTCCCTTGGCCGACTACGAGGCGATCGCGGGAGGTGGCTGGTGAATCCGGACGCCGATACCCTGCCCGGCTTGCTCGCTCGCTTGCAACTGACGGCGCTGCGCGATCGACTGGACAGCTTGCTCGACGAGGCGGCCCGGCGCGAACTGAACCTGCACGAGGCGCTGACCTTCCTGTGTCAAGCCGAGGTGGCCCGCCGGGAACAGCGCCGCCTGCAAATGGCCGCCCGTCTGGCCAAGTTTCCGTTTGCCCGCACCTTGGAGAGCTTCGACTTCGAGGCCCAACCGTCGCTCGATCCCAAGCAGGTGCGCGAATTGGCGCTGTGCCGCTGGGTCGGCAACGGCGACTGCCTACTCTTGCTGGGGCCGCCCGAGGACGCGACATGATGCACACCTCTCTATGTTGTTAAAAGTGAAGGGAAATTTGTTGGTCATTTCCTGTTAGCGGCATCGTCTTGGCCATCTGGGCGGCAACCCGGTCGAGATCCGGGCGTAGAATGACCCACGGTGCGCCGGCACAGGCATGCCGCGCCGGCAATTGTCGTCGCTCGATCAGGCGCAGCACGGTCATCGTGCTCACCCCCAGGGCTGCGGCGCTCTCCTCCAGCGTCATCTCGCCGCGCTCGCGCCGCTCGGCCTCCCGATACACGGCAATGCCGTGATCGTGGCGGAACGTCCGGACGCGGGCTTCGGTCCAGGTATGGCCGTGTGCCGTCCGTTGGCCCAGGCGATTCAAGGTGGCCGTGATCCCTGGATCCGGCTGGCAGCGGGCCAGATCGCGCACGAGCGCGATCGTGTCCGCGGGGGTGACCCAGCGATGCTGGCCGGTCTTGTTGCCGACCCACTCGACCGACGTATGATCCCCGCCCTGCCAGTGCAACACCAGCGTGATAGTTTCGGCTTCTTTGCGCACGACGATCTCCCGCAGGACCGTGCGCAGAATCCGTTTCTTGAGCGCTGGGGAGGTCTCGGGGTGCTGCCAGAGCGCCGGCAAATCCTCCCCCAGTTGGACCAGGCGCGCTTGGCTCGCTTCATTCGGACCGGTGGGTTGGCTCTCGCGCAGCGCCGTCAGTTCCTGCTCGATGTCGGCCTGACACCGCAGGGCTTCATTCCAGCGCCGCTCCAATTCCGCGGCCACCAACCGGTTCTCCGGATCGACGGCATCGTATTGACGCCGGGCTCGCGCGGTTTCAAAGCGACTTTGTTCGAGGGCCAGTTCCCGTTGGGCGATGCGTTCGTCACTCACCCGTGCGTGACGCTCGAGGGCCTCCAGCGCCGCCCGCATGCCCAGGGGCCGCAAGCGACTCAGCACCTCATCGACCACGCACTGATCGGCACGCAACCCGCCAAAGGAGATGCAATGGTCGGTGCCGTGGTTGGCGCGGGCGCCCCGGCAGTCATAACGCAGACATTGCCCCTTCGTGCCGGAGTAGGCGACGTGCAACTTGCGTCCGCAGTGCCCGCAACGCAGCAAGCCGGCGAGGAGCGCTCCGCCGTTGCGGGCCGGCCCCCGAACCATGATGCCCTTCATGTTGGCGTTATGCGTGATCTGTCGTTGGTTGCGTTCGTACTCGTCCCACCCAATGTAGCCTTCGTGGTGTTCGGGGATCAAGATGGGCCAGTCGGGCTGCTCGACCCGCCGTCCCTTCAAGTTTCGCTGGCGGCCCTGCTCGATCCGGACGACCGTCTTGGTGCGCCCGTAGGCATACGCCCCCGCGTAAATCGGATTGCGCAGCATCTTGTTGAGGATCTGGTAACCCGGTAGCCTCCAGACGACGTGGCGCCCCTCGGGGCCGTACTGCACCGAGGGCAACTCGATGCGCTCTTGCCGCAGCCAGATCAGCACTTGGCGAATGCTGCCGAGTTCGCGAAACGTGCGGAACACCAACGCGATGGCCTCGCGAATGCGCCGGTCCGGATCGAGTTCGATGCGATCGTTGCGGGCCCGCAGGAACCCAATCGGCACGGTCGTCAACAACTCACCGCGCTGGGCTTTCTGCATCAGGGCCGCGTGGGACCGCTGGCGCAGGATGGAGAGTTCCAATTCGGAGAGGGTCCCCTTCATCCCGAGCAACAAGCGATCGTTGGGCTGGCGCGGATCGTAGATGCCGTCTTCGTCGATGATCAGGGCATCGACCAGTCGGCAGAATTCCAGCAGCGTGTGCCAGTCGCGGCCGTTGCGGGCCAGACGCGAGGCTTCGATGCAGAACACCGCGCCGACCGCGCCTTCGCACAAGGCCGCCAACAACCGCTCGAAGCCCGGACGATGAACGCCCGCGCCGGATCGGCCCAGGTCGTCGTCAATCACCACGACGTCATCCCAGCCGAGCGTGCGGGCCCGATCCGCCAACCCATACTGGCGTCGCTGACTCTCCCGGTGGTGCTGCACTTGATCGAGAGTGGATTGGCGAATGTAAACATGGGCCTGACGCGCCAAATGCTCAGGAGTGATCTTGCTCATGGTCCACCTCCCGCGCCAGGATCGGAATCATCAATTGAAGCAACTGAACCAGAAGTGCAAAAACCTCCGCTTCGATCGCAACCGGCAGGGGCGGCGCGGCATCGGTGTTCTGGAACAGATCGAACTGGTGGGTCTTTCGTGGCGTCACGCTCGTCTCCCTGGGTTGGTTCCGGTAGGCGAGACGGTAAGACCGCGTCGACGAGACCGCGAAGCTCGATCAGTGCTTGAATCGGCAAGACCGGGTCGGAGACTTGCCGCAGCAGGGCCGCCGCAGGCTCCGTCATCCAGGTGGGTAGTTGCGTCAGCGATCCATCGGGTTGCTCGACGACGTAGGCGGCCTCGCCGCGAAAGCGGTGACACCGGACGATCGTGACGCGCTGACCATGACCGGGATGGAAGCGATAGTGGATCGTGGCTTCGGAAGAGTGTTGATGGGCAGTATGTGGTTGGTCTGCCGGGCGTTGGGAAGACCCATCTGGCGGTGGCCCTGGGCAGTGCGGCGATCCAACAGGGCTATTCCGTCTTGTTCACGCCGGCCACCGCGCTCGTCGCCGGTTTGGCCAAGGCCCACGCCGACGGCCGCCTGGAGGAGCGGCTGACGCACTGGGCCAAACCGAAGTTGTTGATCGTCGACGAACTGGGCTACCTGCCGTTTGAGCCCAACGCCGCCCACCTGTTCTTCCAACTCGTGTCGCGGCGCTACGAACGAGGCAGCCTGCTGATTACCAGTAACCGCAGCGTGGGCGAATGGGGAACGGTGTTCGGGGATCCGGTCGTGGCGACGGCGATCCTCGATCGCCTCCTGCACCACAGCCAGGTGCTGACCATCTGCGGCGACAGCTATCGCCTGCGGGAAAAACGTCGTTCCGGTTTGCTTAAGCCCGTTTCGGTCTCTCCAACTCAATAACCAAGCAAATCTAGGGGTCAATTTTCGGTGTCGTCAAAGGGTCAGTTTTCGGTGTCGCTTAACAGCGGCCACGAACGCCCGCCGGGAATAGCCCAACGTGGCCACGAACAAGTGCACCGATTGCGGTTCGCCACCAATCCGCACCGTCGTCGTCCCAAAATCGATCTGGAGCTGCCGTCCCGGTGGCGTCTCGAATCGCACCGTGGCCCGCGCCTCCGCCGCCAACTGTTGGCGCCACGGGTACACCGCCCGCTCCACCGTGCGCAACGACACCCGTAGGCCATGCACTCGTTGCAACTCTTGGCGCACCACATCCGCGTTGCCACGATGTTGGCGAAAGCGGGCCGCCAGCCACTCGTCCAGCTCGCCCAAAACCCGTCGTCGGGTCGTGCCGCGACAGGGCATCCAGCCCCCCCGCCGCAGATGGCGCCGGACCGTGTGCGGACTACAGTCCAGCTCGCGCGCAATCCGTTTGATCCCCCAACCCAACTGATGAAGTCGCAGCATCGCCGTGACCGCTTCTGGTGTTTGCATTTGGTCTCCTCTCGTCGTCGTTTCCACGATAACGATAGGAGTTCGTTGCATCGGCTCGTTCATCATTCCCCCCTCGGCTCGGGGGGGCAATTCTTCGTGTCGCCAGGGGGGCAATTTATCCTGTCGCCTGACAGGTCGCGCCGTCCTGACGTTGGACGACATTACGAAACAAATCCGCCGGACCTTCGAGCAGTTTACCGATCCGCGCCGGGGGAAGAACACCCGTTACACGCTGGTGGACGCGGGGTTGAGCGCCTTCT
>JBATDL010000138.1:0-4844 GCA_049663445.1 Candidatus Competibacter sp. | reverse complement strand
CTCATCGGGTGCTGCGCCGGGCCGGTTTGCGCGTGCCGGAGCAAGCCCGGGTCGAGTCCCTGGAGCAGGCCGAGGCGTTCCTGTCCCGACTGGAACGGGTCGTGGTGAAACCTGCTCGCGGTGAACAGGGGGCGGGCATCAGCGTGGATGTGCATGACCCGAAGACCTTGGAGCGAGCCATCCGTGATGCCCGGCACTACTGTGACACCGTGATCCTCGAGGAGTACGTTGAGGGTGATGACCTGCGCATCGTGGTCATCGACTTCGAGGTCGTGGCCGCCGCCATCCGCAAACCGGCCCAGGTGATAGGCAACGGTCGGCAGTCGGTGCGCGAACTGGCCGAGGCCAAGACCCGACGTCGCCGTGCCGCCACCGGCGGTGAGAGCGCCATTCCCATGGATGCAGAAACGGAGCGCTGCATCACCCAGGCGGGCTATGGCTGGGACTCCATCCTGCCCGACGGGGAGGTGCTGCAGGTGCGTAAGACCGCCAATCTGCATACCGGAGGCACCATCCATGACGTGACCGCCGAGTTGCACCCGAAGCTGGCGACGGACGCGGTGGCGGCGGCTCGCGCGCTGGAGATTCCGGTCACGGGGCTCGACTTCATCGTGCCGGCGGTTGACGGCCCGGACTACGTCATCATCGAGGCCAACGAACGCCCAGGGCTCGCCAACCACGAACCTCAGCCTACCGCCAAGCGTTTCGTCGACCTGCTGTTTCCGATGACCGCCGCCCGGGAGATCGCCAGTTGAAGCTACCCACCATCGACTCCGACTATCTGATCAGTGTTCTCCTCAAGCTCCTCTCCACGCCGAGTCCCTCCGGCTACACGGATCGAGTGGTGCATCTGGTGTGCGAGGAGCTCGAACGGCTGTCGGTTCCCTTCGAGCTAACGCGCCGCGGTGCCATTCGCGCGACCTTGAACGGCGCGGTGTCACAACCCGACCGCGCCATCGTGGCCCACGTCGACACACTGGGCGCCATGGTGAAAGGGCTGAAGGACAACGGGCGGTTGCGGCTCGTGCCGGTGGGCCACTGGAACTCTCGCTTTGCGGAGGGTGCCCGCGGGACCCTGTTCATGGACATCGGCCAGCTTCGGGGGACCATCCTGCCACTCAAGGCTTCCGGCCACACCTTCGCATCGGAGATCGATAACCAGCCCGGCGGTTGGGATCACGTCGAGTTCCGCATCGACGCCGTGGTTCGCAACCTCAAAGATCTACTGCGCCTGGGCGTCCATGTAGGCGACTTCATCGCCATCGACACCACGCCAGAGGTAACCGAAACCGGTTTCATCAACGCCCGCCACCTGGACGACAAGGCTGGCGCCGCCGTGCTGCTCACCGCCATCAAGGCGATCAAGCGCCTGGAACTGCCGCTTGCGGTGGATTGCCACCCACTTTTTACGATCTCGGAGGAGGTGGGCTCGGGTGCCTCCGCCGCCCTACACCAGGATGTGGCCGAGATGCTGACCATCGACAACGGCACCACAGCCCCCGGCCAAAACTCAAGCGAGTTTGGCGTCACGATCTCAATGGCGGACCAGACCGGACCTTTCGACTACCATCTCACCCACCGGATCATCCAGCTCTGTCAGGAGTTCCAGATCCCCCATCAGCGCGATGTGTTTCGCTACTATCGCTCTGATAGCGCGGCCGCCGTCGAGGCGGGGAACGACGTGCGTACCGCGTTGGTGACCTTCGGTATCGATGCCTCCCATGGCTACGAGCGTATTCACATTGATGCCCTGGAAAGCCTGGCGCGTCTGGTAAGCGTTTACATGCAAAGCCCGCCGGTCTATGCCCGTGACCGCTATGACATGGGTCCGCGCACTGGTTTCCCGATACAGCCGGGGTGATAAGGGGACCGGCGGCGCCCCGAAACTCGCGCCCAAGACCGCGCTAGCGGTGGGCGATTGGCGTACGATTACGACCCTGGCAAAGAAAGTGAGTGCTCTGGGTCGGGGTTGATCGTAGTTTTTTTGCTGGCTCAGCCGACCTTGAAATACGCCTCGCGCGCCGGCAGCTCAAGGCCGGTCAGCCGCAGCGGCAAGGTGCTGTCCGGCGTCACGCTCTCGCCCACCTTGACCCGCGCCTCCAGGGCCAGTTCGGGAATCAGCACCACACCGCGCGGCATCCGCTTTTCCACCAGCACCCCTTCGCCTTGCCAGCCGGGATGTTGCTGTAAATAAACCACCGTCCAATGCTCGCGGGACAGCCGTTCGGCCCGCCGTATCCCCCGCGCCGCCGTCTCCGCCGCCCCGACCCGTTCGATGATCGCCTGGGCCTCCAGTGGATCGCCGCCCCGCAGGAACGCCCGCAACTGCTGGTGCGCGACCAAATCCAGATAACGTCGCAGCGGGCTGGTGACCTGTGCGTACACGTCGAGTCCCAAACCACCATGCGAGCCGGGCTGGCCGCTGTACTGACGTGGGCGCAAGCTGCGGCGCAGGGCGTACATCGCCGCCAGTCCGGCCGGTTCCCGGTCCGCGTCGCCCACCGCCACATCCTGCGTGGTGAACGGAAACGGCAGCCCGTGCTCCAGCGCAAAGCGGGCCGCCGCTTCGCCGGCCATCAGCATCGCCTCGGTCACCAGCATCCGACTGCGCGAGCGGGGCAGCGGCTTGATGGACACCCGTCCGTCGGCGACCTGCATCTTCACTTCCGGCAGATCGATGAACACCGCCCGGTTGGCGCGGCGGCGGGTCCGATGGCGACTGGCCAGTTCGTGCAGAGTACGAAACGGCTCCTCGTCCAGCCGCAACTCCACCTCTTCATAGCTCAGCCGCCGTACTCGTACTCGGCTTGGTGCGATCTCCACGTCGGTGACGACGCCATCGGCATCCAGCGTCAGGCCGAACGACAGCGCCGGCGTGATCTCGCTCAGCCCCAGGCCGAGACGCGGCACCGCCGCCGCCGGCAACATCGGAACGGTGGTTTCCGGAAGATACAGCGTCGCTCCCCGCGCCCGTGCTTCCCGATCGGCGGGACTGTCCGGCGACACCAGGGCGGCAGCGTCGGCGATATGCACCCACAAACGATTGCCGTCCAGGCTGAGGGCGTCGTCGGGATCGAGGTTGCCTTCGTCGTCGATGGCGTAAGCCGCCAGTCCGGTCAAATCCAGCCGTGGCTCGTCCGGCAGCTCGGGCAGATCCGCCACCGCCACCGCCAGCGGCGCCCCAATCCGTCGGGGATAGGGGTTGATGGTGCCATCCCAATGGCCCAAGCGCAGCAGCAGACCATGGGCGCTTTCCGGGTTCTGGTTGCAATCGAGTGCCTGCAACACCCGGCTCTGCTCGCGCTGACCCCAGGCCACTTCCTCGATTTCGTGCAGAAACGCGGCATCCTCGGCGACGCAGCGGCCGGCGCGGGCGCGGCTCAGAAACTCGTTCCAGGTTTCGCGTTCGGCCGCTTTCGCCTCGCGCGCCACTCGTTCTTGCGCTACCTCCGCCAGCGGCCGGACCACGATTGCCTCGGGCGTACCCTGGAAATACAAACCTTCATCCAGCAGCCGCCAAGTGGCCCAGGCGGCGGCGGGCGTGTAGGCGCCGTAGATCAATTCCGCCAGATCGGGCAAGGTGGTTTGCTCGCCCTCCAGTAACTCGCAGGCTGCCTCCACCTCGCCAGGCGGAAGATCCAGTTCGCGCAACCCGCGCAACGGTCCGGGATGCAGTGGCAGCACATCCTTGGGGCGCACCCGTAGCGACCGGCCATCCTCCAGCTCAATCTCCAGCTTGTCGCCGAGACTGGCGACGCGGGCCGGACCGTTTTTGTAAAGCACCAGACTGTGTTGCGGGATATTCATCGGGCCTCGGGGGATGCGGAGCGAGTTGGCGTTTCGGCGGTGGATCGGCGGATAAAATACCAGAATTTATCGCCGGCGCCGGCCGGAATCCTGGGTGACCGCCGGGTTGCGGCGCCATGAGCCTCCGCGCATTCCGCCATTGGTGGCACGGGCAATGGCTCGCATTGGCCGAATGCCATTTACTTCGGTTCGCGGTCAAGCGCATAGACCCTCATACCCGCACTGCGGTACTATTTTCCGTCGTACCGTGTGGGAATCACGGGGGCCTGAACCGATTCATATCCCGCGGCACCGCCGCGCGTTCTCCGAAGGCCGCCCGTCTCGGCCCAACGGGGCGCACTACCGGGTTCCGGCAGACGCGAAACCGTGACGCCATCCGGGCCGCCAACCATTTTATATCAACGATAAACCGATAATCGGGAGACTGCTTATGAGTACGGTAGATGCCGTCGATCTCGGCAGACGCCGCTTTCTGACCGCCACGGCAACCGTGGTCGGCGGCGTGGGCGTGGCGTTCGTCGCCGTTCCATTCTTGAAATCCTGGTCGCCCAGCGAGCGCGCCCGGGCCGCCGGCGCGCCGGTGGAAGCCGACATCAGCAAGTTGGAAGAAGGCGCCATGATGACCGTCGAATGGCGCGGAAAACCGGTCTGGCTGCTAAAGCGCACCCAGAAGATGCTGGCCGATTTGCCCACCCTCGACAATCAGTTACGCGACCCCAAATCCGAGGAGGCCAGCCAGCAACCCAAATACGCCCAGAACGCGTATCGCTCCATCAAATCCGAAAACCTGGTACTGGTCGGCATCTGCACCCACCTCGGCTGCTCGCCCACTTTCCGTCCCGACGTGGCGCCAGCCGATCTGGGGCCGGACTGGAAAGGCGGCTTTTTCTGTCCCTGCCACGGCTCCCGCTTCGACCTGGCTGGCCGCGTCTACAAGAGCGTACCCGCACCGCTCAACCTGGAAGTGCCTTCCTATCGGTATCTGACCGATTCACGGGTATTGATTGGCGTTGATCCGGAGACTGCATAATGGCGAA
>JBATDL010000137.1:0-5928 GCA_049663445.1 Candidatus Competibacter sp. | reverse complement strand
GCTCATCGGTCGGCACGCTGGTGGTCAGCGCGTAAAGCTGGAAGTGCGCGCTGGCGGCCAGCGGCGCGGCGCGTTGTTCCAAGCCGTTGACCAGCAACGCGTGGCGGTGGCGTGACAGCATCATGATGGGGAGCGCTCCGCGATCAATGGGGTGTCACCGACCGCCGCAGCAGATCCTCGGCCACTCGACCGAGTTGTTGCAGGTTGCGGACGACTTCGGTGTGGTGGCAGACCGGTTCATACAACGGCATATCGCAACTGCCCATCTTCCAACTGCTGCGTGACTCCGGTGATAGCCAGAGCAATTGTTTGGCACGGCGCCGGATACCCTCCAGCGCCCACACCTGTGGCGGGTTACGGTTGCCGCGACCGTCGCCGAGGATGATGACCGTGGTTTGCGGCGTCACCGCCGCCAAATAGCGATTGTGGAACAGGCTCAAGGCGTGGCCGTAATTGCTGTCCACATCGGTGTCGATCAGGCCGCTGTTGAATACCGTGCTAATCGCCTCATCAATGCTTTGTTGCTCGAAACACGCGCTGACTTCCACCAGGTCGCTGACGAAGGCGAAGCTGCGCACCTGACCGAACAGGCTTTGCAGGTTGTAGACCAGATGCAACATGAAGCGGGCGGTGTTGCGCACCGATAGACTGACATCGCAGATCACCGCCAGCCGGGGTTTTTCGTCGCGGTAATGGGTGACTACCGGCTGAAACGGAATCCCTTCATATTTCATATTGCGACGCAGAGTGCGCGGAACGCTGATTCGTCCGTGCTGGCTGATATGGCGACGATAGGAACGGGCGCCACGCATCCGCCGGCACAGCCGCTGCACGATCTCGGTCATTTCCCGGCGTTCCTGTTCCGAGAAGCGGTAGTTGGGCGTGGCGCGGCGCGGCGGGTTGGGAACCTTCGGCGGCGGTTGCAGCGCCAGTTCCCGTTCCAGATAACGCTTCAGCAGTTCCGGCAGATTGGCAACATGGCCGTCCAACCGACCGGATAACTGTTTAATCAGGTTCTCGTCCACATCCAGGTCATTGAGTTCATCCAGCAAGTCGGCCACCGCATCGGCGATCACATCCGCGTCCAGCGCGGCAATCGCCTCGCTGAAGTTCAACTCGCCCGCTCGCCCGGCGTTCTTTACCCGCCGCACTTTCAGCAGTTGCATGGCTTTCTGCATCACCTGATCCAGCAAGTCCCGGTTACGGCTCAATATCAGGTTCTGGCCGAACTCGGCCAGATTGAGATCGTTGGCGTCCTGATGCGAATTGAAATGGGTCACCATTTGCGCGTCATCGAAATAGTCGCGGATGTCGAGCGCGTCTTCGTGGGCGTTATCACCGTCCGGCTGGCCGCTGATCGGGGCTTGTTCCACGACCATTTCCGGTGGCACCGACGCGGTTTCACGTTGTCCCGGTGCTTCCACAACGGAATCAGTCGGTGGCGATGCTTTAGGCAAACTAAAGAACTGCTCAAACAGTTCTTCAAACACTGGTAAATCGCGAACGGCCTTGATCAAGGTGCTACGCAGGACAATGCGCACCGTGGCGCGGTCGTCCAGCGTGACCCACGCCAATGCCTGCATCGCGTCCAGCGATTCTGCGGGCGAAATCCGCACATCCCGCTTTTTCAGCAGGAAAATGAAGTGGTTGATCACGGCATCCATCGAAATTAGCCGGTGCGGCCGTCAGTGCGGCCTCGATAACTGGTGAAATAATGAGAGGAGTGCTCCTGGCGGCGCTGTTCCAGATGATTCGCATCCGGTTCGGCGGGACGCAGCGGCGGTCGCAACGGAATTTCGGTGGCGGTGGTCGTCGCCGGACTCTGCGATTGCAGCGACTCAATGATCCACGGCAACTGTTCGTTGACCTGCTGGGTGTCGCGCTCGTACTTGATCAGCAGATGCAGCGTTTCCTCCAACAAGGCAGGAGTCAGCGTATCGGCGTTGAGCAGCACCAGCGCCTGCGCCCAATCCAGGGTTTCACTGATGCTGGGAGCTTTGCGCAGGTCCAGGGCACGCAGTCGGTGGATCACCGCAACCACTTGCGCAGCCAATGCTTCCTGAAGCGCCGGCACTTTCATCCGCACGATTTCCAGTTCGCGTTGCTCATCCGGGTAGCCAATAAACAGATGCAGACAGCGGCGCTTGAGCGCATCGCTCAAATCACGGGTGTTGTTGCTGGTGATGATGACGTAGGGAATGGTGGTGGCTTTCACCGTGCCGATTTCCGGTACCGTCACCTGAAAATCACTCAGCACTTCCAGCAGGAAGGCTTCAAACTGTTCCTCGGCGCGGTCAAGTTCGTCAATCAGCAGCACGACCGGGTCGGGGGAGCTGATGGCCTGAAGGATGGGACGGCGCACGATGAAATGCTCCGAGAAAAACACATCTTCATGCAGGTGCAATTGCTCAACCGCCGCGTGCAGATCGCTGACGCCTTCAAACAGGCGGCTGATCTTGTCGCGCAGAATTTGGGTGTAGAGCAGTTGTTTGCCGTACTCCCACTCGTAGAGCGCGCGCGCCTCGTCCAGCCCGCCGTAACATTGCAGCCGAATCAGGGAGCGTCCCAGCGCTGCGGCGACGACTTTCGCCAATTCGGTCTTACCGACGCCGGCCGGTCCTTCGATCAGGATCGGCTTGCGCATTTGCAGCGCGAGAAAAGCGACGGTCGCCAATTTGCGGTCGCAGAGGTACTGCTGATCGCGCAGTTGCGCAATCGTTTGCTCGATGGATGCGAACATGCGCCGACTCCAGGCCCGGACCCACGGCGCATGGCCGGGAGTCCGGGTAATCAAGGGAAATGCTCGGTAACAGAGCCTTAGCCCAACGGGAGCCGGTGCTAGTAACTGCCGACCAGGGTATGGCGAACCACCGGCGCCACCGATTCATAGGTGCATTCGCGGCCATTGCCTGGCGTCGAGGCATCATTCAATACATGCTTGGTGATGCGGTCGACGTCGCGTTCGAGGTTTTCGGCAGAAATTTTAGTGCTGCCGTTTTCGGCATAGCGGCCGGTGCCCATCCGCGACTTGGTGTAGGGGCCGATGCTGGTGAAATTGTCCGGGATGTTGAGGTCCTTGCTCAGCCGGATGGCGGCTTCCAAGGCCCGCTCGGCGGCGGAAACATCGGACAGCCCGTCCACCTCTTCGCCCATCGCCTTAGCGATGTCGCGGAAGCGCTTGTAGTTGGCCTTCATGTTGAATTCCCAGACCCGAGTCAGACCGATGGCGTTGTTCAGACCGTGGTGCGAGTCGTAGAAGGCGCTAACCGCGTGGGAAATGGAGTGGATGATGCCGAGACCGCCGCTGTTGAACGCCTGTGCCGAAATGTAGGAGGCGTACATCATGTTGGTGCGGGCTTCGTAGTTCAGTGGTTCGAACACGGCACGACGCAGATTTTGCGCCACCAGTTCGATGCCCAAGAGCGCGCTGCCCATACTCGGCAGGAAGTCGATCCGGGAGACATACGGCTCGGAAGCGTGGGCCAGCACGTCGAAACCGCAAAAGGCGGTCAAATCAGCCGGCATGGAGAAGTGCAGCACCGGATCGTTGATGCTCAGGCTGACCGGGACGTTTTCATCCAGCCCCAGCCATTTATAAGGGGCTTTTTCCGAGACGGTATCGGTGATCACATAGGCAAAACTGGTCTCGGAACCGGTGCCCGCAGTGGTGTTGATGGCGATGTGCGGCGGGTTGTTGGGGTTCTCTGATTTGTTATAACCATCGAACTCATTGATATTGCGACCATCATGGGAGACCACAACCCGTGCGCCCTTGGTGGCGTCGGTGACGCTGCCGCCACCGACTGAAACGAAGCTGTCGCACTTCTCCCGGGTGTACATGTCGGCGATGTCCATGACGTTGTAGTCCTTGGGATTGGACTCAATCTTGTCATAGACCACTACATCAACGCCCCGGTATTTGAGCTTGCCAACGATATCTTCGACGATGCCGGTGCCGCGCAAGCCAGAGGTAGCCAGCACGCAGCGCTTGAAACCCAGCTTGTTGGCTTCCAAGCCAACCATTTCGTAAGCGCCAGGGCCGAGCATGCCACGAGGAATGCGATGGAATTCCTTAATCGGAAACTGCCAGAGTTTGTGTGCTTCCACGGTTTGATCCTCTTCTTTTGGTGACCATGAGCGGATTGGGATATCCGCATTATTTTCCCTATCAATGATAGGGATGCTGCCTGCTGGGCTATACGGGTTTTACCTGCATAGCGTAGCAATTATGATTTGCAGCATGGGTTAATTGGCACATTGGCCAACGCCTTGTTGTGCTTTTGTGAGCAAACAATGCGCCATAATGAAAATTTTTTATTATTTTTTATTATCATATTGTTTTTATTTTAATTTTTTCTTTATGGAATAGCAGGTCGAGCAGATTATTGTGTAAAGACGTTGTGAGAAAACTGGGACACGCACTGTGTCAAACTGCTACATCTTTGGATGAGCAGGACTACCTGAATTTCATGGCTATCCAGCGCTTGGCCGAAAAGCCATACGCAAATATGTATCACTTCTACGCATTGAATCTTCTTTAATAAATTTGTTGGGCTGAAGATAAAACAGAATAGAAAAGTAAATTCTGATGATAGAGGCTAAGTTTTTTGAGTAGATTTTATGGGTTAAAGAAACCCAAGTAGATTATGTCGATTGGTAAAAACGATCTTTTCAACCCACCTGGTGAAGCCGTAGCATCGTCGCGACCGTTTCCGGTGTTTGCATCTCAAAATCCTTAACTGGTTAGCGACATAAGGGTCAATTCGCGTATACTTCGATAAAGTACAAATGTGCTTTTTATATTTTTATAATACTTATGCGGCTATTTGTGGGTCCATTGCGATGCATACACCAAACTTCGAAACCCTGATTTATCAAGCGGATCGGCAATACGCTGAAATCCACTTCAACCGCCCACACCGCCTCAACGCGGTCGTCGAGCAGTTCTACACCGAGTTGCTCATGGCGCTATCGCTGGCCGAGCGCGACCCGACGATCCGGGTCGTCATCCTCACCGGCGCGGGCCGGGCATTCTGCGTCGGCGCCGATTTGAAAGAGCATGGGGCAGGACAGCGCACCGCTTACCAGCGGCGTCAGTACCTGCAACTCGGCAACGACGTATGCGAGAAGATCTTTCGGCTGAACAAGCCGGTGGTGGCGGCCGTGAACGGTTATGCACTGGGCGCTGGAGCGGAAATAGCGGTGTCCTGCGATTTCGTGTTGATGGCCGAGAACGCGCAAATCGGCTTTCCCGAAGTCAGCATCGGGACCAGCGTGGGCGGAGGCGTCACCCAGATCTTGCCGCGCTTGGTCGGCCTCGGTAAAGCGCGCGAGTTGCTGTTCCTGGGCACGCGGATCAACGGGGTTGAAGCACAGCGCATCGGTCTGGCTGTTCAGGTCCATCCCGACGAGGAACTGCTGGACCGCGCCCGGCGGTTCGCCCAGGAACTGGCAAGCAAGGCGCCAGTGTCGATGGCTGTGGCGAAAAATCTGCTCAATCAAGCCGCTGCCCACGATTTCGCTACCCAGTTGCAACTGGAGCTTGACGGCGTGTTTAGCTGCACGGTGACCGAAGATTGGCGGGAAGGGGTCAACGCTTTTGCCGAAAAGCGCGCGCCGCAGTTCAAGGGGTATTGAGCATGAACAGTCCACTCCATCAGTTCCTCGCGCCCGACTCGATTGCCATCATCGGTGCTTCCCTGGATCCGACCAAGCGTGGCTATAAAGCGCTGGTGGGTCTCCTCAATGATGGCTATGCCGGCAGGATCTATCCGATCCATCCCAAACTGGAGGAGATCATGGGTCTTAAAGCCTATCCCTCCATCGAACAGGTTCCGGAACCGGTAGACTTGGCGCTGATTTGCACACCCGCCAAGACGCTACCCGGCATTCTCGAACTGAGCGGCCGAAATGGCGTCAAGGGCGTGG
>JBATDL010000136.1:0-4490 GCA_049663445.1 Candidatus Competibacter sp. | reverse complement strand
GGGTCAGGGCGATGCGCCGCCGTTTCAGGTCCACCTCCAGCACCTTGACCTTAACCACCTGACCGACCTTGACCACCTCGCGGGGATCTTTCACAAAGCGATCCGCCAGCGCCGATACGTGCGCCAGTCCGTCCTGGTGCACACCGATATCGATAAATGCGCCGAAGTTGGCGACATTGGTCACCACCCCTTCCAGCACCATCCCCGGTTGTAAGTCGGCCAGCTTTTCCACACCCTCCTGGAACGTGGCGGTCTTGAACTCGGGCCGGGGATCGCGCCCCGGTTTTTCCAGTTCCGCCAGAATATCCCGCACGGTCGGCACGCCAAACCGCTCGTCGGTGAAGCGGGCCGGCTCCAGCGTCTTGAGAAAGGCCGTGTTGCCCAACACCTCGTGCAAACCCCGCCCGCTGCCGGCGAGGATGCGCTCGACCAGCGGATAGGCTTCCGGGTGGACGGCGGAACGGTCCAGCGGATTGTCGCCATTGAGAATCCGCAGAAAACCGGCGGCCTGCTCGAAGGTTTTGTCGCCCAACCGGGAAATTTTCAGCAACTGTTCCCGCCGCCGGAACGGGCCGTTGGCGTCGCGATGCTCGACGATATTGCGGGCCAGTGTCACGTTTAGCCCGGCCACCCGCGCCAGCAACGGCGCCGAGGCAGTATTCACGTCCACCCCGACCGCGTTGACGCAATCTTCCACCACCGCATCCAGGCTCCGCGCCAGCCGGGTTTGCCCGACATCGTGTTGATACTGGCCCACTCCAATGGCTTTCGGCTCGATCTTGACCAGCTCCGCCAACGGATCTTGCAGGCGGCGGGCGATGGACACCGCCCCGCGCAACGACACGTCCACCTCGGGAAACTCCCGCGCCGCCAGCTCCGAGGCGGAATAGACCGAAGCCCCGGCTTCCGACACTACTAGCTTTTGCAGGCGCAGCTCGGGATGGCGCTGCATCAACTCGGTTGCCAGCCGATCGGTTTCGCGCGAGGCGGTACCGTTGCCGATGCTGAGCAACTCCACTTTATGCCGGCGACACAGTTCGGCGAGCGCGTGCAGGCTCTCGTCCCACTGCTTGCGCGGGACATGGGGATAAATCGTAGCGGTTTCGATCAGCTTACCGGTGGCGTCCACCACCGCGACCTTGACGCCGGTGCGCAGTCCGGGGTCCAGCCCCAAGGTCGGTCGAGCACCGGCCGGCGCGGCCAGCAGCAGATCGCGCAAATTACTGGCGAACACCCGGATCGCCTCCTCCTCGGCGGCTTCGCGCACACGCTGCTTCAATTCGGTCTCCAGATGCGACAACAACTTAACCTTCCAGGCCCAGCGGGCGGTTTCCCGCAGCCAGCCGTCGGCCGGTCGCCCTTCGTCGCGAATACCAAACCGGGCGGCGACCCGCCGCTCGCCGGGATCAGGTCCGGGGGCTTCGGGATCACCGATTTCCAGCGCCATCTGCAATACGCCTTCATTGCGGCCCCGAAACAGCGCCAGGGCGCGATGGGAGGGAATCTGTCGGAGTGCTTCCCGGTAATCGAAGTAATCGCGAAACTTGGCGCCTTCCTCGGCCTTACCCTCGATCAGTTGCGAATGCAGCACCGCGTTGTCCCACAGATACTCGCGTAACTCCGCCAGCAATTCGGCGTTCTCGGCGAACTCTTCCATCAGAATCTGCCGCGCCCCGTCCAGCGCCACCTTCGCATCCACTACGCCACGCTCGACATCCACGAATCCGGCGGCGACCTGCTCGGGCGTCTGCGTGGGATCGGCCAGCAGACCATGAGCCAGCGGCGCCAGTCCGGCCTCGCGAGCGATCTGCGCCTTGGTGCGGCGCTTGGGCTTGTACGGCAGATAGAGGTCTTCCAGCCGGGTCTTGGTATCGGCGGCGAGGAGGGCGGCTTCCAGATCGGCGCTCAACTGCCCCTGTTCGCGGATGCTGGCAAGGATGACGCCGCGCCGCGCCTCCAACTCGCGCAGGTAGCCGAGCCGTTCTTCCAGCAGGCGCAGTTGAGTATCGTCCAGCCCGTCGGTGACTTCCTTGCGGTAGCGGGCGATGAAGGGCACGGTGGCGCCGCCATCCAGCAGATTAACGGCGGCTTCGATCTGGCTTTCCCGGACGGCGAGTTCGCGGGCGAGAGTGGCGACAAGGATCATGGGAATGAATCGTTTGCTCTGTGTTGTAAGAAGTGGCGCACTTGTAAAACAGCGCGACAATGACATCAAGGCTCAGCATATCTTCCAGCGGCCAGCGGATTTTGAAGGAATCGACATGGCCGTCGGTGAACTGGTCGAACTGGGCGCTGAGTGCTGGGCGCCGTGCTGTCCGGTTTTGCGTCGCGCCATGAATTTAAAATACACACTTTTCGTTCTATCCTGTGCGGGTGAGTGCATGGGATGAGGTCAAATTATCGGCTTCAGAGCACCGCGACGTAGCAAAAATATGACAATAACCTCGTGAGGAAAAATAAGTGACCAATGACGAACGAATGCATGAAGCCTATAAGAGACAGTGTCGAACGACGCTGATCGCTTTTGTGCTCATTACCTTGATGACCCACATTTTCCCCATGTATTTTCTGTTCCCCGACTTGAACAAGATGACGATCTTTGGCTTTCCGGCCGACTACTGGCTGACCATTGTAATCGGCTGGCTGGTATTGATCCCGGTGTTGTGGGTCTACATCCAGATCAGCGAAAAAGTTGACCAGGAAATCAACGATTCCAGCAGCGGAGCAGCGGACAGCGCCTCAGGAGGCAACCCATGAGCCGGCTTCTAGCGCTGATTGCCCTGTTCCTGCCGGTGCTGGCCCAAGCCCAGGCTGCGGAACCTAAATACTACGTCTTCGAACCATCGGGCGCCGTCTCGACGCTCGGCATCATCTACACCCTGCTGATGATGGGGTCCTTCCTCTACGTCGGTTGGATGTCGAAGAAACGGGTTGCGTCCAGCGACGACTACTTTACTGCGGGCCGTAGTATTGGCCCACTCTCGAACGGCTTGGCCATGAGTTCCAACTACATGAGCCTCGCGACCTTTCTGGGCTTCACCGCCCTGCTGTGGAAGATGCAGTATTATGTCGTTGCTCTGGTGATGAGCTTCACCGGCGGCTTTGTGTTGATTTCGGTTGCGCTGGCGCCGGCATTGCGCCGTTGGGGCAAATTCACCAGCATGCAGTTTATCGGCGAGCGCTTCGGGCGGACCGCCAAAGTCGTTGCCGTGATCTGCATGATCTTTTTGGCCCAGCTCTATTTAATTGGCCAGATGAAAGGCGTCGGCAACGTCTTCCAGGTCATGTTCCATTGGGACTACACCACCGGCTTGATCGTCGGCGGCCTGGTGGTCACCGCTTACGTCACCATCGGCGGCATGTACGGTCTGTCCTACAACCAGACCTTGCAGGCCATTATCATGATCATTGCGCTGTACGTGCCGGCGGTGATCATCCTGTTAAAGCTCGGCGCGGGTCCGGCCAGCTTTTTCCCACCGTTCGGCTACGGCGAACTGGTGCCGCAGATGAATGAAGCCATGGCTTCCTACTTCAATCCGCTCCTCACGGTAAACGGCAC
Source organism: Candidatus Competibacter sp. (assembly GCA_049663445.1). Classification (GTDB taxonomy): domain Bacteria; phylum Pseudomonadota; class Gammaproteobacteria; order Competibacterales; family Competibacteraceae; genus Competibacter. Next base: position 931 of record JBATDL010000136.1, on the reverse strand, counting down.
CGTACCGATGAGCTTCAAGTTCTACACCGGCGTCTTTTTCTCGATCGCCTGCGGCACCATGGGCTTGCCTCACATCGCCATGCGCTACTTTACCGCACCCTCGATCCGCGACGCCAAAATGTCGACTCTATGGGGCACCGTATTCGTTGGCCTGGTGTTTTTCACCACTTTTGCCATTGGTTTCGCTGCCAAACTCTACACCGTGCAGGAACTGAATGCCCAAGGTCTGCAAATTCAACCAAAAGAGGCGGATCTGTTGATCGTGGTGATGAGTCAGGCGTTGACGCCCGGCTGGATCGCGGCGATGCCGGTGGCCGGCGCGCTGGCGGCGGGCTTCTCGACCATCGCGGGTTTGCTGATGGTGATCGGCACCGGTCTGGGCAGTGATATCTACTCGACCATCAGCCCGAACGCGGCGGATCAGAGCAAGATCAAGATGGGCTACCTCTTCACCGCGCTGGGTGGCTTGGCCACCATTGGTCTGGCGCTCAATCCTCCGGATTTTCTGTTGACCAGCGTGATTTGGGCCTTCATCGTGGCGGCTTCGACCTTCACCCCCGTGCTGGTTCTCGGCATCTGGTGGAAAGGCGCCAACAAGTCGGGGGCGATCGCCGGTCTGCTAGTCGGCGGCATCCTGTCCGGCATCCTGTTTTTCAGCAAGGGCAAGCTGGGCAATTTCACGCTGATTGATGCGGGACCCATCGTTCACTTGGTCACCGGTATCTTCACCATGTCGGCAGCCTGGTTCACGATTGTCGTCGTTAGCCTGCTGATCGGTGGTGAAAAGAACGAAAAAATTCTGCGTGAGATCGACCGCATCCACGGCTGGCAGAACTACGATACCAAGCGCTACAGCAGCAATACCTTTGCCTTGGTGACCGCCGCCCTTGCCTTGGTGCTGATGATCTGGTCGGCGATGCCTGACCCGACC
>JBATDL010000135.1:0-5303 GCA_049663445.1 Candidatus Competibacter sp. | reverse complement strand
TTGTTAACCGAGCCGATGGGCTAACCCACACCATTAAACAACTAAATAACCCGTGTCGGATAACCGAAACAACTACCCTCGGGAGAAGTTGCGATGAAAAGTCAAGTATGGAGAACTATTCTGGCGGTGGCGCTACTGCTGGCCGGCACCCCACTGGCCAGCGCGGCCGATCCGATCAAACTGGGTTCTTTCCTGGCGGTTACCGGCCCGGCCTCGTTTCTGGGTGATCCTGAACTGAAGACCTTGCAAATGCTGGTCGAGGAGATCAACACCAAGGGTGGGATCAAGGGCCGGAAGATCGAATTGATCCACTACGACACCGGCGGCAAGGCCCAGGATGCGGTCGGTTTCGTCAAGCGCCTGATCCGTAACGATCAAGTCGATATCCTCGTCGGCGGCACCACCTCCGGCGACACCTTGGCCGTTATCCCGGAAGTGGAAAAGGCGGGCATTCCCCTGGTATCGCTGGCGGGCGCGATTGAAATCGTCGAACCGGTCAAGCCATGGGTATTCAAGACCGCCCACACCGACCGCATGGCCGCCGCCAAGATTTTTGAGGACTTGCGCAAGCGTGGCCTGACCAAGGTTGCGTTGATTGGCGGCGACGGCGGCTTCGACAAGTCCGGCCACGAGCAACTGCTCAAACTGGCCCCCGATTACGGCATCTCGATCGTCGCCGACGAGTCCTACGGCAACAAGGACACCGACATGACCGCCCAGTTGACCAAGATCCGCGCCTCGGACGCCCAAGCGGTCATCAACTTCGGCTTCGGCCAGGCGCCGGCCATCGTCACCAAGAACATGAAGCAGTTGGGCATCGATCTGCCGCTTTACCAATCCCACGGTGTCGCCTCCAAAACCTTCATCGATCTGGCCGGCGCGGCGGCCGAGGGCGTGCGCTTGCCGGCGGCGGCCTTGGTCGTCGCCGAACAATTGCCCGACGCCGATCCCCAAAAACCGATTTTGCTCGATTACAAAAAGCGCTTTGAGGCTAAATACGGACCGGTTTCCACCTTCGGCGGCCACGCCTACGACGGCCTGATGATCGTCGTGGCGGCCATCGAGCGGGCCGGTGGCACCGATAAGGCCAAGGTGCGCGATGGAATCGAGAAAACCCATGGCTTCATCGGCACGGCCGGCGTGTTCAACATGACACCCACGGACCACATGGGTTTAAGTTTGGATGCCTTCAAGATAGTGGAGATTCGCGGCGGTACCTGGAAGATCGTCGAATAAGCGCCGCCGATGCCCGAGCAACTGCTTCAGTTTCTGGCGACCGGGGTGACGGTCGGTTCGATCTATGCCTTGGTGGGGCTGGGATTCGCCTTGATCTACAACGCCTCCGACGTGGTGAACTTCGCCCAGGGGGAGTTTGTGATGCTGGGCGCCATGACCACCGTCGCCCTGCTGAACGCCGGTCTGCCGCTGACGCTGGCGGGGGTCGTCGCGACTCTGCTGACCGCGCTGGTCGGTCTGCTGCTGGAGCGCTTTGCCATCGAGCCAGCGGCGGGTGCGTCGGTGGTCAGCACCATTATCATCACCATTGGCGCCGCGATCTTCCTGCGCGGCGTCGTTTTGCTGTTGTGGGGCAAGGGGTTTCACGCCCTGCCTCCCTTTACCGGCGATACACCCATCCAGTTCGGGGGCGCGACCCTGCTGCCGCAGAGCCTGTGGGTGCTCGGCGTCACCGCGCTGCTGGTGGCGCTGGTCCACGCCTTTTTTAACTGCACTCTGCTGGGCAAGGCGCTGTTGGCCTGCTCGTTCAACCGCAACGCCGCCCAGTTGGTCGGCATCAACGTGCGCGTCATGCTGCGCTTGGCCTACGCTTTGTCCGCCGCTTTGGGCGCGCTGGCCGGCATTCTGGTTGCGCCGATCACCTTCACCTCCTACGAGGCCGGTGTCATGCTTGGCCTGAAGGGCTTTTCCGCCGCCATCGTCGGTGGCATCGGAAACCCGATGGGCGCGGTGGCCGGTGGCCTGCTCCTGGGGGTACTGGAAAGCCTCGGCGCGGGCCTGATCTCCTCCGGCTACAAGGATGCCATCGCGTTCCTGTTCGTGCTGATGGTGCTGTTTTTCGAGCCGACCGGACTGTTCGGCCACAAGACTGCGGAACGGGTCTAAAGCGATGCGATTGGCTGGCTTTGGCGCCTTCGCGGCGGGGGTGGTGTTGCTGCCCGTGCTGTTCCCGGATAATTATTTCGTCACCGTGGTCGGCGTATCCGCCGGCCTGCACGTCATTCTCGCGGTTGGTCTCAACCTGCTAATGGGCTATGCCGGGCAGATTTCCCTCGGCCACGCCGCCTTTTTCGGCATGGGCGCCTATGCCTCCGCCATTCTGACGACCCGCTACGCTTGGCCGTCGCTGTTAGCCATGGCAGCGGGGCTGCTGATCGCTGGCAGCATCGCCTGGCTTTTGGCCCGACCGATCCTGCGCCTGCGCGGTCATTATCTGGCCATGGCGACGCTGGGCTTCGGCATCATCGTTCACGTCGTCATGGTGCAAGCCACTGACTGGACCGGCGGTCCGGACGGCATGGCCGGTATCCCACCACTGAACCTGCTGGGCTGGGAGCTTGACGGTGACCAGCGCTGGTACGGCGTGGTCGCCGCCGCCGCGCTGCTGGCGATCTGGCTGTCGCTCAACATTGTCGATTCACGGATCGGCCGCGCCCTGCGGGCGGTGCGTGGTTCCGAATTCGCCGCACAGATGATGGGGATTGACACCACCCGCGCCAAGACCCAGGTGTTCGTGGTGTCCGCTCTGTTCGCCGCCTTCGCCGGCAGCCTATTCGCCCACCAACAGGCATTCGTCAGCCCGGATTCCTTCAGCCTGCTCGTCTCGGTCGAACTGGTCATCATGGTGGTGCTAGGCGGCATGGCCTCGACCTTCGGTGCGGCCTGTGGCGCCATCGCCCTGACCCTGCTGAACGAAGGACTGGTGGTGTTCGAGGATTACGAGATGCTGATCCACGGTGCGCTGCTGATGGCGGTAATGATTTTTCTGCCACAGGGCTTGTTCGTGGGCTTAGGTCAGTTGGGGCGACGACTGTGGATTGCAGGGCTGTCCCGCTATAGATCGTCTCCTCAATAAGTTGTAGCCAGCTCGCGAGCGGAGTCCCCTTCCCTTGGCCGCGCTCGATGGCGGCAAAGTTCCCCTATCGGGAGACCTGCATGGAGAGCACCGGTCTCGGTACTGATTTTGCCCGTCGATGCAGTCGGGGGTCGGAAGGACTCGACCCGGCCGACGGTCTGGAACCCGGCCCAGCCCGGTTTCGTAGCCAGCCAATCTGTCCGTGATGACCGCCGGCCCAGCAGCGGATTTCGATCCGTCCGTAGTCTTTTTCCACCGTCTCCTGGGCGATCCGCTCGCCTTTCCAGCACCTCCCGCCAAGAAAATCTTCATTGGGCAATTCCCTCAATGCCCTTCGCTAAATCTCCCTCTTCTCCGCAAAGACTTCCTTCCGTCCTCACCTAATCGCCCATTCTTCTCAGCAGCGTACACCACACGATCATCTGTTCCGTGCCTTCTGACAAAGATCAGGCAACGGCGGCTTCTCCACAGGATCAACCCCCTCGCTACATGGTCAGCCCGCCTATTTCAACCTCCACATAGCGCAAGTGCCCCACGCCATGGACCGTGCTTTACTGTTAAAAAATAATTATATAGTACTGATTTATAGGCATATCAATACTGATTGGCTCCGAGCAGAAGGGGAAAAACATCTTTTGCCTAGCCATAAATTCCGCTTTACTGTAATAAAAAAATACGATAGTATTTTTTACTATACATTCCTGTATGGGGATACCGCCATGCTAAACCGCTCTCTCTTTGTTCTGCTCGCCTCGTGTCTGTTGGGCATGTTGCCAGTACCGTCCAGCCTCGCCGCAGGCGCCTACCTGACGGATGAAGCGGCGGTCGTTACCACACAGGACATACCAGAGTTGTTCGTGCCGGAGAGCGGCTCGACTCAGCGCCGGGGTATGGCGGCAATACAAACCGGCCGCTACCCGGTACGGATGAATGCCCGATTGGGCGAAGCGGGTCTGCCACCAAGCACCGTTTCCCTGTCCGCGCCCAACGGCATCCGTTACGAAGTGGTCCAGGACAACCAGATGTTGCATTCCAGCGACAGTACTACTTGGGTGGGTCACCTCAAGGGTTACGACGATATTTATCGGGTGCTGATCACCACCCATCAGGGACATTCGTTCGGGCGAATCCTGACCCCTGACGGTGAGTTTTTGGTGGAAAGCGACGACTCGGGAACCTGGCTGGTCGATCAGCGGGCAGCGGGCTGGCTCCCGGCCAACTCTTACGATGATACGGTTGCACTGCCTTCCTTCGAAGAATCCCCAAACCCGAACCTTTCGGCTCACAGGCAACTGGCGCCGCGTTCGGGTGGAGAAACTGTCACCCCGACGGACCTAACGATCCAGCCAAAAGCCGCTGGTGTTACCATCATCGACGTGATGCTGCTATACACGCCGGACTTGGCCAAGCACTACGGAGCGGGCCTGCAAGCGCGCCTCGATAGCTTGATTGCGGTAGCCAACCAGGCTTATCTGGACAGTCAGGTGAACATCGCTCTGCGCCTGGTCCACCACGCTCAGGTCAACTACAGCGAAACCACTTCCAACACCGATGCGCTCAACGCCCTCACCAATGGGTCCGCTCCGGCGCTGGCCAATGTGAATGCCTTGCGGGATCAATATGGTGCGGATCTGGTCGCTTTAGTGCGCCCCTTCAGCCTTACCAACCATGTCGGTTGCGGGTTGACTTGGCTTAATGGCCTCAACGGTCAAGCCATGAATCCTGCCTATGGCTTCGCTGTGGTCGGTGACGGCAACGATGTCGGGGGCTCACTGTATTACTGTCCCGACTCAAGCCTGGTTCACGAACTCGGCCATGCCATGGGCAGCGATCACGACCGCGCCAACAGCACGACTCAAGGGGCCTATCCCTATGCCTATGGCCACGGCATTGAAGGCGTCTTCGGTACGATCATGAGTTATATCAACCCGCGTGTCGGCAAATTCTCCAATCCAAACATCAACTGTTCGGGAAGCCAGTCCTGTGGGATCGCGGACTACGCCGACAATGTGCGCTCCCTAAACAATACTCGTGAAAACATAGCCCGGTTTAGAAGTGCAAACGGCAACAACGATCAGATCGTTCTTGCTTTGGAAGAGCCGGTGGGTGGTGGGGTGTACTCGGGCATTGCCAACGTGCGCGGCTGGGCAGTGGCGCCGCAGGGGCTCCAGCGGATCGAGCTGTATCTGGACGGCGCCCTGCAGGGCAACAT
>JBATDL010000134.1:0-10101 GCA_049663445.1 Candidatus Competibacter sp. | reverse complement strand
GCTGGGGGTGGGGCAATGAGTGCCGAAACCGCCGTGCAACTGGCGTTGTTCATCCCGCTGGCGAGCGCGTTCTTCATTGCCGCCAACAACGCGCATCCCAACCGGCGCGAGCTGGCCACCCTGCTGGCCTCGCTGCTGCTGCTGGGCGTGGTGCTGTCCCTGCTACCGGCGGTGGCGGCCGGCGCCCGTCCCACGGTGGATCTGCTCGAATTCGTGCCCGGCCTGCCGCTGCGACTGAGCGTGGAACCGCTGGGCATGACCTTTGCCGCCGTGGCCGCCCTGCTGTGGCCGTTGAACTCGCTCTATTCCATCGGCTACATGCGTGGTAATCAGGAACACCATCAGACCCGCTTCTACGTCTGCTTCGCCATCGCCATCGGCATTGCCATCGGCATCGCCTTCGCCGGCAACCTGCTGACTCTGTTCATCTTCTACGAAGCACTGACGCTCTCGACCTATCCATTGGTCACCCACAAGGGCAATGCCGACGCCATGCGGGCCGGGCGGCTCTATCTTGGCATTCTGCTGGGCACCTCCATCGGCCTGCTGTTGCTGGCCATCGTCTGGACCGGCTGGATCGCCGGCACCCTGGAGTTCACGCCCGGTGGCATTCTGGCGGGCAAGGTGGAAGGACCGGCCGTGGCGGCGTTGCTGGCGTTGTACATGTTCGGTATCGGCAAGGCGGCGCTGATGCCCTTCCACCGCTGGCTACCGGCGGCGATGGTGGCGCCGACCCCGGTCAGCGCGCTGCTGCACGCGGTGGCGGTGGTGAAGGCCGGGGTGTTCACGGTGATGAAGGTGGTGGTCTACATCTTCGGCATCGATTTCCTCAGCGCCACCGGGGCCTCGCAATGGCTGATCTGGGTGGCTGCCCTGACCCTGCTGCTGGCGTCCTGCGTGGCACTGACCAAGGACAACCTCAAGGCCAGGTTGGCCTATTCCACCGTCAGCCAATTGTCCTACGTGGTGCTGGGCGCGGCGCTGGCCACCTCGATGGGCGTGATCGGTGGCTCGATGCAGATCGTCATGCACGCCATGGGCAAGATCACCCTGTTCTTCTGCGCCGGCGCCATCTATACCGCCGCCCACAAGACTGAAATCAGTCAGTTGGACGGGCTGGGCCGGGTCATGCCGTTCACCTTCGGTGCCTTCCTGATCGGCGCGCTCAGCATCATCGGCCTGCCGCCGCTGGGCGGTTCCTGGAGCAAGTGGTATCTGCTGCTGGGCGCGGCCGATGCCGGGCAAATGGCGATAATCGCCGTGCTGATGGTCAGCTCGCTGCTGAACGTGGCCTACCTGTTGCCAGTGGTGGCGCGAGGATTCTTCGTGCCGGAATCGGCCAACCCGCCCGACGCCGCGCACCACACTTCCCCGACCGGGGAGGGAAACCCAGGACACCATGGCAGCTCGATTTGGGCCGGACTTCGGGAAGCGCCGCTGGCCTGCGTGGTGCCGTTGTGTCTGACCGCGCTGGCCTGCGTACTGCTGTTTTTCCACGCCGATTCCCTGTATGCGCTATTAGCGCCGATCACCTCGCCCTGAGAGAGATCACCATGGCCGTTCCACCACCCGCCACTGAGCAGCCGGAAAAAACATACTGGCTGGATGACCCACGCAACGTGGACTGGATTTTTTACGGTCTGGTACTGGTCTGCGCAGGGTTATTCCTGGCCGATTTTTTCTACCACAAGCATGTCACTTTCGCATTCGAAAGTGGGTTTGGGTTCTTTGCCTGGTACGGTTTCGTCTGCTGCGTCGCGCTGGTGCTGCTGGCCAAACAGATGCGCAAGTGGGTGAAACGCGACGAGGACTATTACGGTGATTGACGGCCTCAATCCGGCGCTGATTCTAGTCTGCGGTTCACTGCTGGCGTTACTGACGCCGCAGGGTCTTGCCCGTAACGGCTTCATGCTGGCGTTGCCGATTTTGGGTCTGATTCAGCTCTTGGGTCTGCCGCAGGGTCAGTCTGCCCCAGTCGAACTCTTCGGTCTGACCCTGACGACCTTGCGACTCGACGGACTGAGCTTCGCCTTCGCCGTGGTCTTCCATATCGCCGCGCTGCTCGCGGTGATTTATGCTTGGAAGCTGCGCGATCCGGTACAGCAGGTGGTCGGATTGCTGTATCCGGGCGCGGCGCTGGGCGCGGTGCTGGCGGGCGATCTGCTGACCCTGTTCATCTGCTGGGAACTGGCCGCCATCTCCTCGGTGTTTCTCATCTGGGCGCAGCGTACCCCGCGAGCGTATCGCGCCGGCCTGCGTTATCTGCTGATCCAGATCGGCTCCGGCGTACTGCTGCTGGCCGGCATCGCGCTGCATTTTCGAGCCAGCGGCTCGATCGCGTTCGAAGCGCTGAAGCTGAGCAGTCCCGGCGCGACCCTGATTTTCGTCGCTTTCGGCATCAAGGCCGCGTTTCCCTTTCTGCACAACTGGTTGCAGGATGCCTATCCCGAAGCCACCGTGACCGGCACCGTGCTGCTGTCGGCCTTCACCACCAAAATGGCGATCTACGCCCTGGCCCGCAGCTTCGCCGGCACCGAGATCTTGATCGTTATCGGCACCGTCATGGCGATGTTCCCGATCTTCTACGCGGTGATCGAAAACGATTTGCGGCGGGTACTGGCCTATAGCATGAACAATCAGCTCGGCTTCATGGTAGTCGGGATTGGCATCGGCACCCCGCTGGCGCTCGACGGCGCGGTGGCGCACGCCTTCGCCGACATTCTGTTCAAATCGCTGCTGTTCATGAGCATGGGCGCGGTGCTGTTGCGCACCGGCACGGTCAATGGCTCGGAACTGGGCGGGCTGTACAAGTCGATGCCGTTCACCACGGTGTTTTGCATCGTGGGCGCCGCCTCCATCTCGGCCTTTCCCCTGTTCAGCGCCTTCGTCACCAAGTCACTGATTCTGGAAGCGGCGGCTCGGGAGGGACACTGGATTCCGTTTCTATTCCTGCTGTTTGCTTCCGCCGGCGTGTTCCACCATGCCGGCATCAAGATTCCCTATTTCGCTTTCTTCGCCCACGACAGCGGTATCCGTTGCCCGGAAGCGCCGACCAATATGCTGATCGCCATGGGTCTGGCAGCGGCACTGTGTATCGGGATCGGCGTATTCCCGACAGCGCTGTACGCCATGCTGCCGTATCCGGTCGCCTTCGATCCCTACACCACCACCCATGTGATCACCCAGTTGCAACTATTGGCCTGGTCGGCGCTGGCGTTTGCAGTATTGGTGCGCAGTGGCCTCTACCCGCCGGAACTGCGCTCGGTGAACCTGGACTTCGATTGGATCTACCGCAAATTCCTGCCAGCGGTGACGGTACGGGTGTGGGGAACACTGGAGCGGAGCTGGGCGTACTTGAACGACATGTTGGCGCGGCAGTTCGAAATCCTGGTTCGCGCGCTTTCTCGCCATCATGGCCTGCACGGCAAACTGGCCGCCACCTGGCCGACCGGCAGCATGGTGCTGTGGGTCACCGTCCTGCTGGCCGCCTGCCTGGTTTTTTATTACCTTTAGCCGAGTACGTTCGCTGTCCGTGCGGCGTCAATCCCGACGCCGCGCTATGGCTTTGACCAGAGGACCGGAGGCGCCCGTACCGGCGTCCACCGTCGGTCGGTCCGCCTTCCCTTTCCCGCCCCGCCAGAGCCGTTCATTGTGAAAACCACGCCCAGCCTGCGTGAGGATCTGATCCGACGAACCTGGCTGCTGGTCAGCCTGACCGTGCTAGCCTTTAGTCTGGCCATGTATTTTCTGATTCTCTCGCCGTTGTTCGACCGGTTGGCGGCCAGCGAACTGCGCCAGGGCGCCGAGATTGCCGGCGAGCACGTCGGGCTACTGCTCAAAGACATCGAGCGGATGGTCGATACCGCTCGCCGCTGGGGCTTGCGGAAACAATTTACCCTCAATGACCTACACGGTTTCAACCGTTTGTTCGAGCCGTTCGTCGCCAGCCAGCCCCAGGTGACCTCGCTGCTGTTCGCCGACGAGCGCGGCCGGGAATTCCTGCTACTCAAAATGCCGGATGGTGAATGGCGCAACCGGATCAGCGATCCGGAGCACTGGAGTCAGCGCCAGCAGACTTTCGCCTGGCGCGATACCCTGCCACCCGCAACCGAAGGCGAGTGGCAGGAGAGCGACTACGACGCTCGCCGCCGCCCCTGGTATCAGGGCGCGCTAGCACTGGCGCGGGATGGCGAGCTGCATTGGACCGAGCCCTATCAGTTTTTCACCACCCATGAATCGGGCATCACCGTCTCGACCCGCTGGCACGGTCCCCATACCGGTCAATTGCGGGTGTTGGCCCTGGACGTGAAGCTGTTCGATCTATCGTGCTTTACCCAGTCGGTCAACACCCGCGCCGGCGGCCGGGTAGCGATCATGACCCCCAATAGCCACCTGCTCGGCCTGCCGCAGCATCCCCGCTTCGAAAACAACGAGCAGATCCGCGCCAGCGTCCTGAAAACCGCCGCCGAGAACGGCCTGCCGCATCTAGCCAAGGCTTTCGAGCAATGGCGAGCCGATGGCCAACCGGCGGAAACCGTACTGTTCTTCGCCGCCGCCGGTGAGCGCTGGCTCGGTTTCTTCCTGCCGATCCGCTTCGGCAACCGGCAACTGCTGGTGGTCACCGTCGCGCCGCGCCGCGATTTCGTACTGATCGGCGTCGGCAACATATTGGCGCTGGCGGCGTTGTTCGCCGCTCTGCTGCTGGTGGCGTTCCTGTTATCGCACCGCGTCGCCCGGCGGGTGGCCCAACCGGTCGAGATGCTGGTGGGCGCCAGCGCGCGCATCGGCCGCCTGGATCTGGAGCGACCGGTGGCGTTCGCGCCCTCCTGGCGGGAAATCGATGCGTTGTTCGGGGCGCAAGAAGAGATGCGGCAGATGCTGCTGGCCAGCCGCCGCGATCTGGAAGGGAAGGTGGCGGCGCGGACCCACGAACTGGCCGACCAGATCGCTCTGCTGGAGGCGCTGGTGGACAATATTCCCAACCCGATTTTCTACAAGGGGCCGGACAGCTGTTTTCTCGGCTGCAATCATGCCTACGAAATCGCGTTCGCCACCCCGCGCCAGTCCCTGGTCGGCCGCCGGGTACTGGATCTCAAGTATATTGCGGAGGAAGACCGCCGGTTCTACCAGCAGGAAGACGAAACGGTGATCCGCGAGGTGGGACGGATCATGCGGGAAACCGTCATCACCTTCGCTGATGGCCGACTGCATCATACCCTGTACGCAGTCAGCGGTTTTCGCAATCCGGACGGCTCGCCGGGCGGCCTGGTGGGGGTGATCGTGGACATCAGCCCGCGCAAGCGAGCCGAGGCGGCATTACTCAAGGCCAAGGAGCAGGCCGAGGCGGCCACCCAAACCAAGAGCATGTTCTTGGCCAACATGTCCCATGAGATCCGCACGCCGATGAACGCCATCATCGGCATGGCGCATCTTTGCCTGCGGACCGAACTGAGCGCCAAACAACATGATTACGTGCAAAAAATCCACAACGCCAGCGTCTCGCTGCTGGGGATCATCAACGACATCCTTGATTTCTCCAAGATCGAGGCCGGCAAGCTGGAGATGGAAAGCATCGGCTTCACGCTCGACGAAGTCCTCGGCGCAGCCTCGACCCTGGTCGGTCCCAAAGCGCATGACAAAGGACTGGAGTTGCTGTTCCACACACCGGGCGATGTACCCCAATGCCTAGTGGGCGACCCTCTGCGACTGAGACAGATTCTCATCAATCTGCTCAACAACGCCATCAAATTCACTGCACGCGGGCAAATCAGCGTCGTGGTCCGACTGCTGGAGCAGGCCGGCAACCGGGTCCGGCTGCGCTTCGAGGTGCGTGACACCGGCATCGTCATATCTCCTCGCGCAATGTCAGTCAGGTCGTTAGGACCGGCGTTGCTCCGGTCTTTCCATTGCGGCGATTATCTCCAGCAATACTTAAGGAAATCTTAAGGCGAGATGGGCAGGCAAACCGTCGCCTGCAATCCAACCCCGGACTCCCCCTCGCCCAAACTAATGCGCGCCTGGTGACGGTCGGCAATGCGCTTGACGATCGCCAGCCCCAGTCCACTGCCGGGCGCGGCGGTATGCGGGCCGCGATAGAAGCGGTTGAAAACCCGCTCCCGTTCCTCAACGGGGATGCCGGGACCGGTATCGGTGACGCTCAGCACGGCGTCATGGCCGATCTGGCGCACCTGAACGTCCACCCGGCCACCCGTCGGCGTGTAGCGCAGCGCGTTATCGATCAGATTGCCCAGCAAGGTGTGCAATTCATCCGGTTCACCCGCGACCATGACGGCATCACTGGGCAGCAAACCCAGATCAAGTCCGTGGTCATCAGCGATTGCAGCATGGTCGGCTACCCTCTGTTTGGCCAGCTCCAGCAGATCCAGTGATTCGATACGCCCAGCGGTGGGGGCGGCATCCAGTCGGGCCATAGCCAGCAATTGCTCAACCAGATGTGAAGCGCGCGTCAGGCCAGCACGTAGCGTGTTCAGCGTCTCGGCGCGCTCTCCGTCCGCCGTGACCCGTTGCGCCATTTCAGCCTGGAGCCGCACGGCGGTCAGTGGGGTGCGCAGTTCGTGGGCCGCGTCAGCGATGAACTGGCGCTGGGCATCCAGGGTTTGCGTGAGCCGTGCCAGCAACTCGTTCAACGCGCGCACCAGCGGCGTAAGTTCTGCCGGCAGTCGTTCCGCCGCCACCGACTCCAGTGCCCCCGGTCGGCGCTGCTGAAGATCAGCGGCGAGACGGGACAGAGGCCGCAAGCCAGCGCCGACGCCGAACCAGACCACCAGGCCCATCACCGGCAACAGCAATAGAAAGGGAGCAAGATTGCGCAGGGCGATGTCGGTGCTCATCCGTCGCCGGACCTGCAGCGGTTGGGCCACCTGCACGATCCGGTCGCCGGCGGGTAGGGTGAACAAGCGCCAACGTTCGTTTTGCCAGAGTAAATCCGCGAAGCCGGGTTCGGTGGCGAACGGCAGTTCCCACGGTTTCCGGGAGACATACAGCAGACCGCGCTGCCGGTCCCAGACCTGCACCAGGAGATCGCCCTCGCCTTCGCCCGCTTCACGGTTCAACGCCAGCGCCAGCAGATTTTGCTGGCGCATCGCCAGGGCGGTCTGCCTTAACTGGTAATCGAACAGTGCATTGATCTCGGTACGGGCCTGACGATAGGTGGCGTAACCGGACAGACCCAACACCCCGCTCAAACCGGCCAGCAATCCGATCAGCAGCCGTTGGCGAATGGAAATCAAGCGGTTTCCCCGAGTCGGTAACCGATCCCGCGCACGGTGCGGATGATCCCCGAACCGAGCTTGCGTCGCAGATGATGAATATGAACTTCGACGGTGTTGCTTTCCACCTCCTCGCCCCAACCGTACAGCCGATCTTCCAGTTGTTCGCGTGACAGCACCGCACCCGGCGTTTCCAGCAGCGCGCGCAGCAGGGCGAACTCGCGCGCTGACAACGAGACGGGCTGTCCTCGATAGTCGACGGCGTGAGTGACCGGGTCGAGCCGCAGCACGCCATTTTCGAGGAGATCCCGCGCCCGGCCTGTTTGCCGGCGGAGCAGCGCCCGGATGCGGGCCAGCAACTCGGTCAGATCGAAGGGCTTAACCAGATAATCGTCAGCCCCGCCGTCCAGCCCCTTCACCCGATCCGACACCGCATCGCGGGCGGTGAGAATCAGTACCGGCAAGGTCAGTCCGCCCCGGCGCCAGTGGTGTAGCACGGCCAAACCATCTTTCTTCGGCAAACCGAGATCGAGCAGCACCAACGCATAAGGGTTCGTTTCCACCGCCAACTCCGCGCTGCGTCCATCCTGAACCCAGTCCACGGCAAAGCCTTCGCCGCGCAGTCCTTGACGCAGGCTGTCGCCGATCATCGGGTCGTCTTCCACCAGTAGGAGGCGCATGGTCAAATCCGGGGTTCCGGTAAAAAAACGATCACCCGCATTCCACCCATCTTCTCGAAATTTGGCATGATTCAATCAGATCTATGCGCTTTCAGCGGGCGTAGCCTGAAACTCGCGCACATACTGGTCCAAGCTGTTTCGCGTTCCGCAGACGAACAGAACATCGCTTGGGCCTACCTGGAAATCATCGTCGAATTTGACAAATACGTTCTGGTCCCGCTCCACCGCGACGACCGCCGCGCCAGTCTGTTCGCGCACTTGAGAACGCCACGGATGCCGGCCCACCAGCGCGCCCGGCGCCAGCCGAACGAATTTGATGCGTGGCTCGACGGCCACCGCCTGCTCGCCGAGCAGATGGTAGGCGAGAATTTCCCCAGCCATCTGCCCCACCGAGAGGGCGAAATCGGCACCTGCCTGATACAGTCGCGCCACATTCGGCACCCGGTTGACCCGGACGATCAGTGGAACCTCGGGCGCGTAATCGCGAACCACCGCTGTGGCGAACACGCCTTCGCTGTCGTTGCTCAGCGCTAACACTACCGCGCTCGCCGCACGCACGTTGGCCCGGGCCAGCGTGGCATGTTCGAGTACGTTACCGACGACATCAACCCCCGGCACGAGTTGTTGATCGATAACAACGGTGATTTCGTGGGCGTCGTTCAACATTTCCACCACCTTGCCACCGACCGTACCGTAACCGGCCACCACGATGGGACCGCTGCGGCGGATCGGTGCGGCCAGGCGCTCGACCTGGGCCAGACTGGTCTGCGCGCCGACCACGACCAGGATCGCGCCGGGTTCGATGCGCGTCTCCGGTCCCTTGGCAATCGCGAAGCGTCCACCGCGCCACTGGCCGATCACCGTCACACCATGACGTTCGCGCAATTGCAACACGCCCAGCGACTGACCGGCCAGCGGGCTGTCTGGCCGAACCCGAAACTCCACCAGATCCACCCGCGCCCCCAGCAGATGCAGACCTTCTGCGGGTGGACTGATGCGGGTGCTGGCGCGGGCCGCCAGCGCCGCGCCGAGGACATGGGTCGGGGTGAACACTGCCGATGCACCCACCTTCAGCATCGGTGGCCGGTACAGGGGGTTGTCAGCGAGGGCGTAGACCGGACCGTCGAACCCCTGCTCGCGGACCACTAGAATGCAGATCGCACTGGCGTGGTCGTCGGCGTTGGTCACCACCGCCCGCGCTTGCGCCACCCCGGTCAATATCCCCGGATCTTCGTCGAGGTTGCCAAACACGATGGGATAGCCACGGTCGCGCAGGCTGCGGGCCAGTGGCATGTCTTCCTCGAAGATCACAAAGGGGGAACCGACTCGTTGGAATTCCTCCAACAGCGAGTCGAGCGCCGGACCATAACGGTAGAACAACACCTGCCCCTCCATGGGCGGCAAGACATGAGGCAGCCGCATCTCGAACCGTTCCTCGATATACGGCAACACGTACACGGGGAAAACCAGCACCAGGAAAAACATGCCGACGAACTGGGTCAGGATGACCAGCAGGATCATGACCGGATGCTTCCAGGGCGCGTAGGCGCCATAGCCAGTGGTGGTCAAGGTCTCGGAGGCCCATTCCAAACCCGACCAGTAGTCGACGGGCTTTCCTTCCAGGTAGGTGGAGCCAAGCATGTAAATACCGCCGAAGACCAGGACCGCCGTCGGCAGGCTCACCAGCAACGCAATCAGGCGCCAAGTCGAACGTGAAATCCTTTGGGGCATGTTGCCTCGCTCCGAACCGGGGCCTAGATCTCAGATCTCGACCAGCGTGCCCAATTCAACGACGCGGTTGGTGGGAATACGGAAGAAGTCGGTGGCGCTTTGGGCGTTGCGCAGCATCCAGATGAAATAAATCTCACGCCACAACATCATCGGCGGGGCCAACTTGGGCACCACCACTTCCCGGCTGAGGAAAAAAGAAGTGGCGTCGAGATCGAACGTGAGGCCCTTCGCCCCGCATGCCGCCAGCGCTTGGGGAATGTCGGGCTGCTGCATGAAACCGTAACGCACCAACACCCGGTGGAAGCTGTGGCCGAGATCGACGACTTCAACTCGGTCCACATCGGCCACATAGGGCATTTCGGCGGTAAGGACGGTGACGAGCACGTTGCGGGCGTGCAGCACTTCGTTGTGCTTGATGTTGTGCAGCAATGCCGAAGGCGCGCCTTCGGGCCGGCTGGTCA
>JBATDL010000133.1:0-3570 GCA_049663445.1 Candidatus Competibacter sp. | reverse complement strand
CAGTTGCAGCGCGCCGGACGCGCCGGGAGTGATCAGGATGCGGCGGGCGGGAACCTCGACTCCATACCGTTCCCGGTAATGGTCGCCAATGGCCTGACGCAGTTCCGGCAGACCGGCGGCGGCGGTGTAGCGGGTACGACCTTCCGCCAGCGCCCGCCGGCCGGCGGCGATGATCGGGGCGGCGGTGGAGAAATCCGGTTCGCCGATTTCCATGTGGACGATCGAGCGGCCAGCGGCTTCCAATTCCCTGGCGCGGGCCAGCAGCGCCATGACGTGAAACGGCGCGATGTCCGCCATGCGGCGGGCCAGCAGCGCCGCCGCCCCAGCCCTCAAAATGTTCGTCCCCGATTTTCTTCCTCGTCGTGGATGGCCAGATCGGCCATGCTGGACGACTTGCCGCCACCGGGGCTCGCGCCTTCGGACAGCCGGATCTGCAAGCCGACGTTATTTTTGGAGTCGGCGTTCTTGATGGCTTCGTCCTTGGAAATCTTGCCTTCCTTATACAACTTGAACAGTGATTGATCGAAGGTCTGCGTGCCCGATTCGGTGGATTGCTCCATGGCGTCCTTGATGTAATCGATCTTGCCTTTCTGAATCAGGTCGGCGATGTAGGGCGTGTTCAGCAATACTTCCACCGCTGGCACCAGTCCGCCGGTCAAGGAGCGGATCAGTCGCTGCGAGATGATGGCGCGCAGATTCAGCGACAGGTCCATCAGCAATTGCGGCCGGACATCCTCGGGAAAGAAATTGACCACGCGCTCCAGGGCGCCGTTGGCGTTGTTGGCGTGCAGGGTGGACAGCACCAGATGGCCGGTCTCGGAGAAGGTGAGCACATATTTCATCACTTCGCGCTCGCGCACTTCGCCAACCAGAATGACATCCGGCGCCTCGCGCATGGCGCTGCGCAGGGCGTGTTCGTAGCTGTGGGTGTCGATGCCGATTTCGCGCTGGGCGACCACCGATTTCTTGTGCTGGTGGGTGAACTCGATGGGGTCCTCGACGGTGATGATGTGCCCCGGCGAACTGGAGTTGCGGTGGTCGATCATCGCCGCCAGGGTGGTGGATTTGCCGGAGCCGGTGGCGCCCACCAGCAGGATCATGCCGCGTTTTTCCATTACCAGTTGCCGCAGCAACGTCGGCAGGCCCAGTTCCTCCACCTGGGGGATGTCGCCCCTGATATAGCGGATCACCATGGACACTTCGCCGCGTTGCTTGAACACATTGGAGCGGAAGCGGCCGACCCCCTGCAGCGGGATGGCGAAGTTCAACTCCCATTCGTGCTCGAATTCCTTGATCTGATCGTCTTTCATGACCGAATAGGCGATTTCGCGCACCTGGCCCGGTCCGAGCACCTTGTTGCCGATCGGGCGCACCACCCCACCGATTTTGATGTTGACCGGCGCGCCGACGTGAAAGAACAGGTCGGAGGCGTCCTTATCGACCATCAGTTTGAGATACGGAGTAATATCCATGGGTAACTCTCTCTCAGGCCAGCCGATTCAGACCGTTTAGCGCCGCCACCCGGTACGCTTCGGCCATGGTCGGATAGTTGAATGTGGTATTGACGAAGTATTGGATGTTGTTGGCTGTACCCTGCTGGGCCATGATCGCCTGCCCGATGTGGACGATCTCGGCGGCCTGGTCACCGAAGCAGTGAATGCCAAGAATTTCCAGGGTATCCCGGTGGAACAGCAGTTTGAGCATCCCCACGGTGCGGCCGGTGATCTGAGCGCGCGCCAAGCTCTTGAAATAGGCGTGGCCAACCTCGTAGGGAACTCGCGCATCCGTCAGCTCGCGCTCGGTGCGACCAACCGAGCTGATCTCCGGGGAAGTGTAAATGCCGGTGGGAATGTAATCAATTAAGTGATGATCGCAACTACCGTGAATCAAGTGCGTGGCGGCGAAACGGCCCTGGTCGTAGGCGGCGCTGGCCAGGCTGGGATAGCCGATCACATCGCCCACCGCGTAGATGTGGGGCAGGGCGGTGCGGTAGTTATCGTCCACCTTGATCTGGCCACGGTTGTTCGGGGTGATGCCCAGCTCCTCCAGGCCCATGTTCTGGGTGTTGCCGGTACGGCCGTTGGCCCACAGCAGCACATCGGCCTTGATCTTCTTGCCGGACTTGAAATGCGTCAGCACGCCGTCCGCCAGCCCTTCCACCGCTTCGTATTCCTCGTTGTGGCGGATCATGACGCCCTGATCGCGCAAGTGGTAGCTGAGCGCGTGGGCGATTTCGTCGTCGAGGAAGGACAGCAGTTGGGAGCGGGTGTCCACCAAATCGACCTTGCAGCCCATGTTGCGGAAGATGCTAGCGTACTCGCAGCCGATCACGCCCGCGCCGTAGATCAGAATCGAACGAGGAGTGACGGACATGCTGAGGATGGTGTCGCTGTCGAAAATGCGCGGGTGGTTGAAATCGATGTCGCGCGGTCGGAACGGATGCGAGCCTGAGGCGATGACGAAGGCGTCGGCACTGAGGACGACCGGCTCGGTGGCGCCGCCGGCCCGCACTTCCAGCGTGTGGGCGTCGAGAAACCGGGCTTGGCCGTGCCGCAGCCGGATTCGGTTGCGTTCGTAGAAATCCCGGCGCATGGCGGTCTGGCGGGCGATCACGGATTCGGCGGAACGCAGCAGGTCGGGGTAGGATAGCTTGAGGGCGGAGCCGAGCGCGTTGCGAAACGCCGGGCTGGTGTTGAATTCCAGCATCCGGTTGATGGAGTGGCGCAGCGCCTTGGACGGAATGGTGCCCCAGTGCGTGCAGCCGCCGCCGACCTGGTGGTATTTCTCGATCACCGCCACCGACTTGCCCTCTTTGGCGGCTTTCATCGAGGCCCCTTCCCCTCCCGGGCCGGTGCCGATCACGATCACATCATGGTTCTGCTCGTTCATTAGTCGCGCTCGTCGGTGGTATTGGCGGGAAAGCAGGAGCCGCCTTCGCGGGTCTTTTTCTCTGAGCGGGTAGTTTAGACCCTTTTAAGACGCGCGCAAAAAGGACCTTAGCCGGGGTCCGGCGGGGTCGCAATGGTGGCAAACAGCCTGTTGGCCACCATGCAGCCGGCTGAACCCGCGCCCACGATGACGGTGTCGTACATCAATTTGGAATCCTTGCCTAATCCATGGCCGGACGATTATTCGTCGGGTCAGGGGAAGCGGCAGATTTCGAAAGACTACGGGTTTTACCGGGAATAGGGCTTATCGAAAATGGTGGCGCTTTGTCGGAACTGGCTAGCACCGCGCCAGAACACTACACTTCCGTGGCGGGTAGAAACTTCGCTGACGGGCGAGAGGCGTTCGCCGGCGGGAACGGCCGACCTCCCGTAGCACTCGGTGGTGGAGCGAAGGATAAATCCACACCTTAGTTCGTCATCGCGCGCCTGGCTCCCACGCTCCAGCGTGGGAGCACGTCCAGACGCTCCAGCGTCGCGATTTTATTGGGATCATTCGGGCCGCTGGAGCGGCGTCACCGTTCCCACGCTGGAGCGTGGGAACGAGAACCTGTCAAAACTTTTGCGGCAGCCCACTAGCCCACGAGGACGAGGTGTTGGTGGCCCTGCGCGAGGTGTTCAAGCG
>JBATDL010000132.1:0-6876 GCA_049663445.1 Candidatus Competibacter sp. | reverse complement strand
ATATCATCCAGCGCAGCCGCCGCCGGTTGCCAGTCGGGCGCCGGTACGATCCGCTCGATCTGCGCCTTGGGCACAAGCCGCAACTCATCCTCGGTTTTGAGAGGAGAGGCCTGAGGTTGGGCCGGTGTGGGCCGGAGATGCTGCCACAAAGCGCTCAGTCCCGTTTTGACCTTGCCCTCGACGGTCGCGGCGGGGATCCGGTAGTCCGCGATGGGAACATACTGCCAGAGTGGGGGCGATGCCTGATCGATCTGGGAAGGGGCGGCCATATTGGGTTTAAGTCGCTGCTATGTCTTCGGTGAGTGAGAGGACAGTGCTGGAAGCCAAGTCGGACTATAAAATTCGGAGGCAAGGGTATCTTGTGAAATTTGTTTGGGGAGGACCGATATGAGTGCGAATCCCAGCCGAATCCAGCTTGTCTCGGATGATATTACCCGCTTAGCGGTCGATGCCATCGTCAACGCCGCCAATCGTTCGCTGCTCGGCGGCGGCGGGGTGGACGGGGCCATCCATCGCGCCGCCGGACCGGAACTGCTGGCGGAATGCCGGACCCTGGGCGGTTGTGAAACGGGTCAGGCCAAGCTGACGCGCGGTTATCGCCTGCCGGCTCGCTATGTGATCCACACGGTGGGGCCGATCTGGCAGGGCGGCGACCAGGACGAGCCGGATTTACTGGCGGCCTGTTATCGCAACAGTCTGCGGTTGGCAGCGGAGTACGGTATCCGCGACATCGCTTTTCCCGCGATCAGTTGCGGGGTGTACGGTTATCCGCTGGATGAGGCGGCGCGGGTCGCGGTACGCGAGGTCGGGGATTTTATGGCGGGTAATGACCAGATCGAAAAAGTCTATCTGGTTTGTTTCAGCGAGGAGGTACGGCAAGCTTACCAACAGGCGATGCAAGGGGGGCCAGGCTAGCGGAACGGGCGGAGAATACCGCCCGCCGGTCTCGTGGAGAGGGTTTACAGCCTGATCAGCGCGCTGCCGCCCGCCAGCGTCCGGCGAGTGACCGGCTGTTCCCGGGAAGACGGGTCCAGCTCGAGGCGATACATTAAGGTCTGCCCCTGGGTTTGCCGTTCGATCTGGCTTTGGCGCAGGGCGTCGAACAGCATGGCCGCGAACATGGCATCGGTTTGAGCGTGCCAGCGTGCTTCTGCCGTTGCCGGGCTGACGGGCCGGACAGTGGAAACGACGGTGGATGTGGGGTAGTACAACAGGGCTAGCAGCAAGATGCCGGCGGTCGCGAGTAGTGAGGCGGGCACCAGATAAATGTTGAGGCTCCGGATACTGCGGAACAGATGGCGCATATATCACCTCTGGCAAAGCCGGTTTATAAAAAATTTTGTATAACTATAAGTTAAATTCTGTATAAATTTAGGTTGTGGTCAAGTATTAAGTGGGATATTCTTATACAAAATCTATAACTGAGCATAGCAGAAGGTTTTTTGCGGCGCAAGCTGGAAGTCTGCCTCCGACTGGCGCCGCGCGGTTCAGCCCTCTTGTTTCTGCTTTTGATGGAGGGCTTGCAGCTTTTGCTGGATATCGGCCGGAACGGGGTCGTAATGGCTCAGCTCGATGTTGTACGAACCGTGGCCGCCCGTCATGGATTTCAACTGCGATTCGTAACCGTCCAGTTCCGCTTGCGGCACCTGTGCGTTGATGATGCTCATGCCTCGTGGTCCGGCGTCGGTACCAGCGATGCGCCCGCGCCGGCTGGATAAGTCGCCGGTGATGGTGCCGACGCAATCGCCGGGCGCCCGCACTTCCAGATTGACGATAGGCTCCAGTACGATCGGCCTGGCCTTGCCGACCGCATCGAGAAAGGCTTCACGGCCAGCGGTGACGAAGGCGATTTCCTTGGAATCGACCGGGTGATACTTGCCGTCGTAGGCGATGGCACGCACGTCCTGCATCGGGTAACCCGCGACCGCGCCTTCCTGCAACGCCTCGCGCACGCCCTTTTCCACCGCTGGTAGAAACGAAGTCGGGATGGTGCCGCCCACCACCGCGCTGACGAATTCGAAGCCGGCGTCGCGCGGCAGCGGTTCGATGCGCATGAATACCTCGCCAAACTGGCCGGCGCCGCCGGTCTGTTTCTTATGGCGGTGGTGGCCTTCGGCATTTTGGCCGATGGTTTCCTTGTAGGCGATCTTGGGGGGGGTGGTTTCGACTTGCAGGTTGTAGCGCTGCTGCATCTTTTCCAGGGTGATGCGCAGATGCAGATCGCTCAGGCCACGCAGCACGGTTTCCTTGGTATGGGTGTTGTGCTCCAGCGCCAAGCAGGGATCTTCCTCCAGCAACTTATGCAGGGTGTCGGATAACTTCTGCTCGTCGCCACGGGTGGCGGCGTGGATGGCCAGTCCAAACAGCGGTGTGGGAAAGCGCAGCGGTTGCAGGTGGATCTGGTCCTCCTCGTGGGAGTCGTGCAGCACCACATCGTGGTGGATGTCGTCGATCTTGGCCACCGCGCAAATATCGCCGGGAATGCCGGTGGCGATTTCGGGATGTTCCTTGCCGTGGATCTGGAACAGATGGCTGACCTTGAAGGGTTTGCGGCCGTCGCCGATGAAGAGCTGGCTGTCCTTGGTGAGGGTGCCCTGGTGGATGCGGAAGATACCGAGCTTGCCGATGAAAGGGTCGATCAACACTTTGAACACATGCGCCACGACGTGTTGCTGAGGGTCGGGGATAGCGTGGAGTTCCTCGAGCGACTCGCCGTCGCCCTTGAGGAGCGGTTCGGGATTGCCTTCGGTTGGATTGGGCAGCAGCTGCGTGAACACGTCCAGTAGCTCTTTCAGTCCGGCGCCGGTGCGGGCCGAAACGAAACAGATCGGAATCAGATGGCCTTCGCGCAGCGCCTTCTCGAACGGCTCGTGCAACTGTTCCGGTTGAAGGTCTTCGCCCTGTTCCAAGTACAGCGCCATCAGCTCCTCGTCCACCTCGACCACCTGATCGATCAGGGCGGAATGGACGGCAGCAACGCTGGAGAAGTCGCTGTCTCCGCTCGGGTTGAAGAAACAATCCACCACTGCGGCGCCCTGGTTGGCCGGCAAGTTGACTGGCAGGCATTCCTTGCCGAAAGTTTCCTGAATCTGATCAAGCAGGCCCGGCAGGTCGATGTTTTCGGCATCGATCTTATTGACGACGATCATCCGGCACAGTCGCCGCTCGGCGGCACGTTCCATCATTCGCTGGGTGACTGCCTCGATGCCGGTTTGGGCGTTAATGACCACCGCTACCGTTTCCACCGCTGGCAACACGGCGATGGCCTGACCGATGAAATCCGGGAAGCCGGGTGTATCGATCAGATTGATGTGGGTATCCTGGTAATCGAGATTTGCCAGCGCGGCGTCCAGCGAGTGCTGGTGCGCTTTTTCCTGTGGGTCGAAATCGCAGACCGTGTTGCCCTTTTCCACGGTGCCCGTGGCGGAAAGCGTGCCGGCATGATGCAAAATAGATTCCACCAACGTGGTTTTTCCAGATGTGGCATGCCCGACCAGGGCGATGTTGCGGATGGATTCGGTGGTATAACTGACCATCATGGCCTCCTGTTGGATGCGGTTCGGACAACCAAACACTTCTTGTGGCGAGGCGGTCCTCGGCGGGTGAAGGAGCCGCGATAAAAATAAAAAGTCTAGAGGAATAGCTGGGGTTTCTCAGCCGATCCGTCATTATTTTGTCATGATCGCCGAACCGCCGGGTTGCAAACCCATTTCCCAACGCACCCGGTGCGAAGCGACGGGCAGGCCGGTTTTCTGGCGGGCAAAAGCAAAGCTGCTTGGCTCAATATGGATTCCAGGCAGTTGGGTTTGTTAGGCAACCAGTAAGGTGAGCAGGGGGCTGAGTAGGCTTTTCCCCCGGCGGCGGACGTTATGCACCCACTGAAAGAAGCCCAAATACAACGGCAGTTTCTCCTGTGAGATACCCCGATGGGGCCGCAACCAGGAACGGAGCAGCGATCCAAAGCCTTCCTGCGTGTTCACATGAATCTCATGGAAACCATCGCCGTCTTCATCACGCGCGTACCCGCCCCGGCCATGACAGACCGTATGATGATCAAATCCCCAATGCTTCAATTGGTTATAGATGGTGTATTTATCGGTATGGACCCGCGTTCCGGGCGCAATGAAGGTTTGGATGAGGGGGCGAATCGTGGCCTGCTGGACATTTTCGACCATTCGGATCACGACGGCACCGCTGCCCTGGATCATGCCGAAGATCGGCGGCTTTTCCGTCGCCAGGACCCCCGACCCCGCGCGCCCTTCAACCGGTACCGCCGTCCGCGCCGTCCAGCTCTGCTCACCGCTTCCGGATGGCCTTTGTGGCCGGCGATGACGTCAACTTCATCGCACTCGACCTCCCCCGAAAGGACCGGTTCGGGTTGGCGTGCCACGACCCCTTCCCGTCACGGCTCGGCCCTCCGCTGAGTATCGCTCGGGCCCAGTCCCAGCGCTCGGGCAATCTGTGCATTCGATAGATTCAACCCCATGAAAGACAGACACAAAATCCATATCGAGAGGGGTTGATGATGGCCGGCGAACACGGTTCCCGTCAGATCGTCAAAGTAGCGACCGTACCCCTCTTCTGCCGGGCCGGCTGCGTCCTATCCCGTCCCTGCTTCGTTAACGTGGCGGCGTCACAGTAGGGACAACGCACCCTATCGTGCCACCGGGCCTGGCGAAGGGCTTCATGGCATGTCTCGTTATCCAGCAGGTTTTGAAGGGAAATCATGGCCGCAGACCTTCGCTTACCAGGGTTCGGGAGCTGTTCAGTGTACCCACCCACCTCGGTCGGAGCGAACCGTCCTCAACCGTCTGGAATCCATATTGAGCCTTCAGTTAATCCGGTTCCGAGACGACGGATGTTCTCGATTCCTGCGAGTTATGTTCTCGGGCCGCTACACCTAGCCGTGGTTCCAATGCTGGCTGTCGCGCAGATATGGCCGTGACCAAGCCGAGCAGCGCGGCACGATCCGGGTTGACAACGACCGGCGGGACGCGGTCCATATCACGGTATGGACGAACTGCGGTAGCGAACTCGGTGGAGGCTGGAGATTTCGTTCGGGGGAATCCGCCTTCCTGGCGGTCGGCGAGAGAAAGATCAAAGTCCGGCCAAACTACCAGATCAAGGTCGGCGACGGCTGGGGGCGGGTTAACGTCGGGGACTTTGGGCGGTTTCGGAGCGGTGTCTGGTATGTCAACGTGCGGAACTTACAGCGCGCTACGCACCGCGATCGTGGTGATGATCGTGGTCGATCTCCGGGTTGGAGAGAGGCACCGGACTACTTGAGGTGGACCGCATCGTGCCACCCTCTTAAAAGGCGCGGAAATAGCCTCAACGCCATGGATGTTTTGCCACTGTGTTCGCCAGCGCACTGAATTGTACTTAGCACGCGCTTACGCTGTTTGGGCCGAGTGCGGCCTACCGAGTCGTGCCGGTTTGTTCGCGGACGTCTCGCAGTCATCCGCGCCACGCTTTTCCACTTCCATAAGGATTCCCCATGAACCGTTCGATGCTGATGCTAGCGCTACTCGCCACGCTTAGTCTGGCCGCTTGCGATAGACCCACCGTGGTCAATGTTCCCGCCACACCCGCCGCTGTGCCCGGGCCCGCAGGCCCGCCAGGTGCCACTGGCGATCAAGGTAGCAAGGGCACCACCGGCAATACAGGCAGCAAGGGCGAAACCGGCAAGTCCGGCGAGGGTGCCACGGTGATCGTGACACCGCCCGCGCCTTCAGCGCCACCGAAATAAACCGACTCGTTTACTACTTCGAGGAGAAGGCCATGAGCTTGGGAACCATACTGTTAATCATTCTGATCCTGATGCTGATCGGCGTCATTCCGACTTGGCCGCACAGCCGAAGCTGGGGCTACGCACCCAGTGGCGTGTTGGGGTTGGTGGTGATCATCCTCATCGTGCTGCTGTTACTGGGGCGGATTTGACGGCCGCTCTTTCTCTGCGCTCGGGGCGGGTGCGGCCGCGCTCGAGCGCCCCGTTGATGGGCGTGGTCGTTTTGGCGCTCCGCCTCGCTGGGCTTGGCGTGTTCCGCCGGCATCACTCTGTCGGTAGCCTTTGCTAACCGGCATGTTCATCGACCAGCATGGCTTGTGAAGTCCCCGCCGCAGACGCAAGATTCGATATGGGTAGCTGGCCCTTGTCCGACGGGGACTTTCGCCCCGCAAGAAGCGCCGAGCTTTTCCCGGTGCGATAACATTTGACCTGAGCGGACCCACAACGATTTGCCGTCGTGGGTCCGGGTTAGGCATGGTTACCGGAGCTTGGTGCGCGCCAAGCGCTTGGCGTTTGCGACCGCTTTCCGATGCACGGGGGTCATGCCTTTGCCCAGAACACCCAGTGCGGCGCTCTGCCACTGCGCGGACACCGTACTGGCGGATGGCCTGCTCTTCAGTGAAGGCGACCAGAACACGCGAAAAAAGGAAGCCGCCAGCGTTTGATTCGTATGAAGGGCTTGCCGGGTCATGGCGTTCCAAGACGCATTGAATGCAGCCGCCTTCTCAGCACCCATGCGTTGGAATTCCTTCCGATCACGTTCTGAAAGCGTGGGACCTGCGAGGGCCATGCGCGTGACTCGATGAGCGACGACCTGCGGTACGGCGAAGGCGAGTTCAACCGCTGTCATTATGGACTGGGTCTTGCGTGTGCGGCGAGAGGGCATGAGTGGTTCCTTGGTTTCCTATTCTGTCTTGCTCGACTTGTCGTCGGAGCCCATCTTCGAGTGGGGTTTGGTTTCGGCACTGGGCTCAAACCACTGAATTTACCCTTGCATCCGATGGTTTAGCGCGTTTTACTGGAACGATGAAGACGCCAACGACGCTGATTTGTCCAGCCTGCGGTTCCCCTGACAGCACGGGCCACGG
>JBATDL010000131.1:0-3803 GCA_049663445.1 Candidatus Competibacter sp. | reverse complement strand
GCAATGAGCGTCGCTGGTCAGATACCCTTGCCGCATCCGCACCGAGCGCTCGACCTCCCGCCGCCAGCGCTCGTCGCGGACCAGAAATTTATGTTCGATCTCCACCGCCATGATCTATTCCCGCCGTTTTTGGATTTCAGCGTGCATGGTAGGACAGCCGTCGGGCTTTGTGTATGCTTGCTCGATTGGCGCCACTAGGGGAATTCCGCATGAATGACACCGATCTCGATCGATTGCCGGTGCTCGACAATGAAATCATCACCGAATTGCGCGAAATCATGGAGGACGAGTTTGCCGAACTGCTCCACACCTTCCTCGGCGAGCTACCGCTCCAACTCGACCGGTTGCGGATCGCCGTCACCCAAAGCGATGCCGACGCCATCAAGACCATTGCGCACACCCTCAAACCCACTTGCGCCTACCTCGGCGCGCTGCGGCTAGCGGAGCTGTTCCGGCGCATGGAACAGGCCGGGCGGGAAAAGACGCTGGACGGGGTCGCCGACCTGCTGGAACAGGCGCGAATCCTGGCCAGCGCGACGATTGCCGGACTGCAAACCCAACTGGATTGAACCTCAGCACCGCTCGCTGTCCAGAGAACCGATCGATTGGCTGCCCAACGCACCCGGCGCATTCAACCGATGCCTGGAAATCCGCTTTGCCGCCACGCCTCGTAGACCACGACAGCAACCGCGTTCGACAAATTCAGGCTGCGTGCCGGCGCGCGCATGGGAATCCGCAACCGGCATTCAGGCGGCAGCCCGGCCAGCACCGGCTCCGGCAAGCCGCGCGTTTCCGGCCCGAACAGCAGCGCGTCACCGGCTTGGTAGCCGATGTCGCTGTAAGCGTATCGGCCCTTGGTGGTGAAGGCCAGCACCCGCACTGGCCGCAGTTCCGCCAGACAGGCGGTCAGGCTGGGATGAACACGCACCCGCGCCCATTCGTGATAATCCAGTCCGGCCCGCCGCAACTGGCGGTCTTCCAGGCGAAAACCGAGCGGCTCGATCAAATGCAGCCGCGCGCCGGTATTGGCGCACAGCCGGATGATGTTGCCGGTGTTGGGCGGGATCTCCGGCTCGAACAGCAGCACGTCGAACATGGCGGACGGGGGCGCCGGGACGTTCACTCCATCTGTAGCTCCTTGATCTTGCGCGTCAGGGTATTGCGTCCCCAGCCCAGCAATCGGGCGGCGTCCTGACGGTGACCACTGGTCTGTTCCAGCGCCACCTGGATCAACACCCGTTCGAAACTGGGCAGGGCGCTATCCAGTAAGTTCTGCTCGCCGCGCGCCAGGCTCTGATTGGCCCACAGCCGCAGCGCCGCTTCCCAATCGGGACCGGTGCCGGCAGCCGCCGGTCCCCGCTCACGCAGTTCCGCCGGTAGATCCTCCAAGTGAATTTCCCGACCCGAGGCCATGACTGTCAGCCAGCGGCATAAATTCTCCAACTGGCGAACGTTACCGGGCCAATCCAGCGGTTTGAGATAGGCTTCGGTTTCCGGTCGCAGTATCTTCGATTCGACCCCGAGTTCCCGCGCGGCCTGACTGAGGAAATGCCGGGTCAACAACGGGATATCCTCGCGTCGCTTGTTGAGGGAAGGCAACTGGATACGGATGACGTTCAGGCGATGATAGAGGTCCTCGCGAAACAAGCCGTCGCGAACCCGCTGCTCCAGGTTTTGATGGGTGGCGGCGATCACCCGCACGTCCACCCGGGTCGGGGTATGGCCGCCCACCCGATAAAACTCGCCCTCGGCCAATACTCGCAACAGCCGGGTTTGCAGTTCCGCCGGCATGTCGCCAATTTCGTCCAGAAACAGGGTGCCGCTGTTGGCCTGTTCGAAGCGGCCCTGCCGGCTCGCCTGCGCGCCGGTAAATGCGCCGCGCTCGTGACCGAACAGCTCCGATTCCAGCAGATCGCGAGGAATGGCGGCGGTATTAATGGCGATGAACGACTTGTCGGCGCGCGGGCTATGGCGGTGCAGGGCACGGGCCACCAGCTCTTTGCCGGAACCGGATTCGCCGGTGATCAGCACGGTGATGTTGGAGCGCGACAGCCGCCCGATCGCCCGGAACACCTCCTGCATCGACGGCGCCTCGCCGATGATTTCCGGCAGTGGTTCGATCTGCTCCGGCGGGTCGGCATGTTGGCGGCGCATCTGACAGGCGCGGCGAACCAGCGCCACGGCTTCGTCCACGTCGAACGGCTTGGGCAAATATTCGAACGCCCCGCCCTGATAGGCGGAAACCGCGCTGTCGAGATCGGAGTGGGCGGTCATGATGATGACCGGCAGCTCCGGCACTCGCTCGCGCAGGTGGGACAGCAGTTCCAAACCGTTCATGCCCGGCATGCGGATGTCAGCGACGATGGCGTCCGGCGCGCCCTGCCGGAGGGCATCGATCGCCCCGACCGCGCTGTCGAAGGAGGTCACCGTCATGTCGTCGCGTTGCAGCGCCTTTTCCAACACCCAACGAATGGCGTGGTCGTCGTCGATGACCCAAATGTGTTCTTTCCTGCTCATCCGGTCTTGTCCAAGGGCAGCAACAGGGTGAAAACCGTCTCGCCGGGCCGGCTGACGCACTCGATCAGGCCGCCGTGCTGGTTGACGATGTTTTGGGCGATCGACAAGCCCAAGCCGGTTCCATCCGGACGGCCGGTGATCATCGGATAAAAGATTTGTTCCTGCTGTTCGAGCGGAATACCAGGACCATCGTCGATCACGTCCAGCCGTGCCACCAACTTGTAGCGCCGGGAACCGATAGTGTACTGGCGCTGCACCCGAGTGCGCAGGGTAATGGCGCCTTGCCGGCCCAGGGCCTGCACCGCGTTGCGCACCACGTTGAGCACCGCCTGGATCAGCCGATCGGCATCGCCCCATAGCGGCGGGATACTGGGATCGTAATCGCGCTCGATGCGGATACCAAGATCGGCTTCCGCTTCCACCAGGACACAAACCCGCTCCAGAACTTCGTGAATGCTGACCTCACCGTGGCTGGGTAACTGATTCGGGCCGAGCATCCGGTCCACCAGATTGCGCAGCCGGTCCGCCTCGCCGATGATGATGCCGGTATACTCGCGCAGCGCCGGATCCGGCAGCTCCCGTTCCAGCAACTGGGCCGCCCCCCGCAACCCACCCAGCGGGTTTTTGATTTCGTGGGCCAGATTGCGCACCAGCGCACGGGTGGTATGGTGCTGCGCCAAAATGTGTTCCTCCCGGTTAATGCGCAGCCGCCAGTCCACTTGCCGCAGTTCCAACAGCATCTCGCTGGGAGGGTCGCGTTCCAACAGCGGTGCAGCGGTGCAATCCACGGTCACGATGCGGCCGGGTTGTACGACCAGCTGCAGCTCCCGCTCGATATAGGGATGGCCGCTCTCCAGGCATTGCCACAAGCCGGCCACAAACGCTTCGGCGCCGACGATCAACTCCGAAAGCGCCAGCTTGTACGCCTTGCGAAAACTCAGTTCGAACAAGGTTTCCGCAGTCGGGTTCATGAACAGCACCCGCAACCGCCGGTCCAGCACCAACACGGCGATGCTCAAACCTTCGACAACCCGACGATGGTAGTCTTTCAGCACGTTGGCCTCATTTTCCGGTTGATATCAACGATGTCAGCAAAAATCAAGCCAATTCAGCATAAACGAAAACCATACGCTGCATTCCACATTATTCGTGGTGCCAACCCGGCGTGATACGGCGCGCTGTTGTTGCGCATAATCCCGAATCGCCGCCTCAGAATGCACCATAACGATGCGTAGAGCAGCTTCGGCGGCTTGACACAGCCGGCTCAAACGGCGACGCCCCCGTAA
>JBATDL010000130.1:0-4301 GCA_049663445.1 Candidatus Competibacter sp. | reverse complement strand
GGTGGTGCTGGGCAACGCCGCCGCACTGTTGTTGATGATGCTAATCTTCTTCTCCGTGCTGGGCTACAAGGCCCGCAAGCGCCTGGAGTAGCCATGCTGCAACACATCCTCGCTCTAGCTTTGAAAGAGTTGCTGGCCCTGCTCAGGGATAAGCGCAGCCGCTTCGTGCTGATCGGCCCGCCCATCGCTCAATTGCTGGTGTTCGGCTTCGCCGCCACCTTCGACCTGCAAAACGCCCCCATCGCCATCTACGACGAAGACAAGGGCGCCGCCGCCCGGGAGCTGATCGCGCGCTTCGAGGGCTCGCGCAATTTCGAGGTAGTAGCGCGGATCGAGCACGATGCGCAAGTCGCGCCTCTGATCAATGACCGCCGGGCGTTGGTGGTCTTGCGCATCGGTTCCCGCTTCAGCCAAGAGATTCTGCGCGGCGGCAGCGGTTCGGTGCAGGTCATTCTGGACGGGCGCAACTCCAACACCGCCATGCTGGCGCTGAACTACACCCGAAGCATCGTCACCGACTTCAATGACGCCTGGGCAGTGCGCCACGGTCGGCCCGGTCCACCGGTGCGTCTCGAAATCCGCCCCTGGTACAACGCCAATCTGGAATCGCGCTGGTTCGTGGTGCCAGGCATCGTCGGCCTGCTGACCCTGGTGGTGACGCTGATCGTGACCGCCCTGTCGGTGGCGCGGGAGCGCGAGGCCGGCACCTTCGATCAGTTGCTGGTGACGCCGCTGCGACCGGTGGAAATTCTGATCGGCAAGTCCATTCCGGGGTTGTTGATCGGTTTGCTGCAAGGTAGTCTGATCGTGACCATCGCGGTCTACGGTTTCGGTATCCCGCTGCGCGGCTCGGTCGGCGCGCTGTATCTGGGGATGACGCTGTTCCTGCTGTCGGCGGTGGGGGTCGGGCTGATGATTTCATCGCTGGCAGTCACGCAACAGCAAGGCTTGCTCGGCGCTTTCCTGTTTTTGGTGCCGGCGGTAATCCTGTCCGGGTTCGCCACCCCCATCGCCAACATGCCGGAAGCGGTGCAGTGGCTCACCTACATCAATCCTCTGCGCTACTTTCTCATCGTGCTGCGCGGGGTGTTCCTGCAAGGTGACTCCTACGCCTTGCTGATGGATCAATACTGGCCCATGGCGCTCATCGGCCTGGTCAGCCTGATCCTGGCCGGTTGGCTGTTTCGCCATCGGATGTATTAAAGGCGTCTGGCCAGGGAGAAGACAAGTCGCGCGGCCGGTCGAAGCCTCACCTGACAAGCGATTGATTGAGTCAGAATAGTGTTCCATCGAACCAACCGGGGAAACGGAAAACATTATGAAATTCCAACTGGGATGTGGATTGATCGTGCTGAGCCTGTTCGCGACGCCGGTGCTGGCGGCCAACAAGTGCGTCGATCCCAACGGCCGGATCAGCTACCAGGCCGACCCGTGTCCGGCCAACTCGCGCGGCGGCGACATGAGCTTGAACGTCAATCGCCCGTTCACCGGACAGGCCGGACCCCCCACAGCCAACCTGAACACCTTCACGCCGGGCAAAGAAGTCTTATCGCCAACCGACGGGCAGAACCAGAAGGTCCAGCCGCTGGATGCCGAACGGTAGCCTCTTCCTTGCCCCCGCTTGTCTCGACCCAGGCCGAAGCGGGCACTGATCATCACTGGAGGAATGAATATGGCTCTCGACGAAAAGCGGCGACAAAAGAAGCTCGCCAAAAAAGCAGCTGAGCGCAAGGCTAGGCAAGCACAGAGAAGTTCGATCACGCACGGAGATTCCGGCGCGCTGGCCGCGCAGTTTCCCGTCAGTGATTGTCTGGTTCCCACCTCCCTGTTCGATGAGGGCCTCGGTCATGTCGTGCTGACCCGCTCGCTGCCCAGCGGCGATCTGGCGGTGGCGGGTTTCCTGGTCGACACTTACTGTCTCGGCGTCAAGAATGCCCTGTTTCGCGTGCTCTCCTCCACGGAGTTCGAATCTTACCGGCAGCAGATCGAACAACACACGCCCTTGGAACGGGTCCATCCCAGTTGCCTGCGCAAACTGGTCGAGGGCGCGGTCCGTTACGCGCGCGATCTCGGCTTCCAACCGCATTCCGACTACGCGCGCGCCGCCCGGCTGTTCGGGGACATCGATGCGTCCGCCTGTCCGGTCCGCTATACCTACGGCAAGGACGGAAGGCCGCTCTACATTAACGGCCCCAACGAGACGCCCGCGCAATCGCGCAGGATTTTGGAAACCCTGGCGCGTGATCTCGACCCCGACGGTTTCCATCACCTGACGGCGGTCGGCTCCCCCGAGGAGAGCGCACTTGCGGCGTCCGGCCAATCGGCTCACCAGATCAACTACCGGATCAGCGACGAACCCCTGGAGGATTACGCCTATTCACGGTTGCCCCAGTCGGTCAAGGACGAACTTGAAGAACTCCACGACCAGGTGACCGACAACCCCAGGGAAGCGATTGCCGCCCTGGGGCCGATGATTGAGCGCTACCCCGACATGCCGCAGATCCACAACCACCTGTATGCCGCCTACACGGTGCTCGGGGATAAAGCCAACGCCCAGCGCGTGCTCGAAAAGATCCTGGAGTGCTTCCCCGACTATCTGTTCGGCCGGCTCGCGCAGGCCAACGACTGCCTGCAACGGGGCGAGATCGACCGGATTCCGGAGATTTTCGAGGGCAAGTACGACCTCAAGCTGCTGTATCCCGAGCGTGAGTGTTTCCACACCTCCGAAGTCCTGCAATTTGGCGCCATCATGGCCCGGTACTTTCATGCCCGGGGGGAAAAAGACCGCGTCGAGATGTACTACAAGATGCTCCATCAAATCGACCCCAACCATCAGACGACCCGGTTGGTCGGACGGATGCTGCTTCCCTCACGGATTGGCGAGCGGCTACGCAAGCTCATCCCGGGGCTTTAGCGCCCGTACAAAATAAGTCAAAAGAGTTGCACAACAACGCCTCTTGGCGACCATTTGCGCGGGAAGCCGGCATCCAGACCAAGGGCGGCAAGACCCGTTCGCGGCACGGACGCTGCTCCCCGGTTATCACCGGATGCACAAGGATGGACGACGGATACGATGGGAATTGCCGGGTTCTATAATTGAGGTACCTAAAGACCTCGACCGCCGCCGGCACTCGGGGAAACTCTCCAGCGCTGGCACGGACGGAGAAGTCACTCACGGCGTGGAGTGCGGCCGATGCGACAATTCATTCGCCATCCCTCGGATATTCCCATCGAATACAGCGTCACCCACCTCGGGAACTGCCGGAGGAACCGCCTACGGGATATCGGTCAGGGCGGACTGTGTTTTAGCGCTGACACCGCCATCGAGCGGGGTTGCCTGATCCGTATCGTGATTCCAATTCGGGAACCGGAATTCGAGGTTACCGGCACCATCGTTTGGTGTCGCAAAACCAACAGTCATTTCGAGGTGGGCGTGCGTTTTGAAGACATAAACACCGCCTTCTCGGTGCGCATGATCGAGCAGATTTGCCACATCAGCCACTATCAGAAGGAAATTCTGGCAAAGGAAGGCCGGCAGCTCTCGGGCGCGGAAGCAGCGGCGGAGTGGGTCGCCAAATTCGCGCGGGATTTTCCAGGCTAACCTCGTGCGAACGATGTATCCCGGTGCATGCTCAGGCTGCTCCGCTAGCGGGTGGCAGCATGTTTTCCGGCATCTGTACCGCCACGATCCGGCCGCGCGCGCAGACTTCGCCCGCCGCCGTCACCGTCGCGCTTACCACCACCTTGCGGGCCTTGATCTCTTCAACCCGGCCGCAGATTTCGAGCGGCACACCCAGCGGGGTCGGTCGCAGGTAGTCCACTTGCAGCGATGCGGTCACGAAGCGGAATGGGGGTTCGCTGCCCAGTTCGCGCCCGGCCGCGCGATAAGCCGCCGCCGCCGCCGTGCCGGTACCGTGGCAGTCGATCAGTGAGGCCAGCAAGCCGCCATACACGTAACCGGGGATCGCGGTGTGTTGGGCACGCGGCTCGAAGCGAGCCACGGTTTCCTCGCCGTCCCAGTAGCTTTTGAGTTGTAGCCCCTGCTCGTTCAGCCGGCCGCAACCGTAGCAATGGCTCAGTTCGTCGGGATAGAAATCCTGAAAAGCTTTTTGATTCATTAGGCAGTCTCAATCTCTTTCACGAATGGATTATATGCAAGCATAGAGCGTAAAAATCAAGGCTCAATATGGATTCCGGTCAGTTCGGTTGATCAGGCAACCAGCAGTTCCAACAGGGGCCTGAAGCAGGCCTTTGCCTCGGATGCGCGCGTTGTGCACGAACGGGAAGAAGCCCAGGTACAG
>JBATDL010000129.1:0-1793 GCA_049663445.1 Candidatus Competibacter sp. | reverse complement strand
AAGACAGACGCCGAATGTCGCTGTTGAGGTTGTCGATCTTGGCCTGATCCTCGTAGCCGATGCGCGTGGGCGTGTTCTTCTTGCGGCGCGAAGAACGGGGGTGGTCGAGTTCACGCACCGGGACGCCTCGATTCACCGCGCGCAGTTCGCGCAACTCCCGAGTGGCCCGCCGCATCGAACCGACGTTATCCACTTCGCCGGCCGGCGTGGGCCGCGACTGAATGTCCAGGGTCTGCGCGGGTCGATCCGCGGCGGGCGGTGCGCTGCCGTAATGGACCTGCCCGTTGGCATCGGTCCACTTATAGACTTGCGCCCGAACCGGCAAGACCAGCGTCAGCACCACGGCAAACGTCAGTGCGGGTTTCATGCAGGATCCTCCTGAAGGCGCGACGGCCGGTTCACAAACCCTCCGCGTCGGAGCCGGCGGGGACCAGTGTCGATTTGATCAGCCTGCCCACCGTTAAGCCCTGCACCAGGATCGAAAACAGCACCACGATATAGGTCAGCGCCAGCACTACCTGACGTTCCGGACCCAGCGGCAGCGACAGCGCCAAGGCCACGGAAATGCCACCGCGCAACCCGCCCCAGGTCATGATCTTGACGGCGTGAGGCGAAAATGCGAAGCCGAACCAGCGCCGCATGACGCTCACGGGCACGCCCACGCACACCAGCCGGGCCAGCAGCACAATCGGGATCACCAGCAGGGAAGCCAGCAGATAGTTGTGTTCGAAGGTCAGGATGATCATTTCCAGGCCAATCAATACGAACAGCATGGCGTTCAGAATCTCGTCGATGAGTTCCCAGAAGGTGTCCAGATGCTCGCGCGTGGTGTCCGACATCGCCAGGCTGCGACCATGATTGCCAATCATTAAGCCGGCCACCACCATGGCGATGGGTCCGGAAACATGCAGGTGAGTGGCCAGCGCGTAGCCACCCAGCACCAGCGCCAGGGTGATCAGAATTTCGACATCGTAGCGATCGATGCTCTTCAGCAGTAAATAGGCGATATAACCGATCGCCAGGCCGAACACGATGCCGCCCAGCGCTTCCTCGGCGAACAGCAGGGCGACGCCGCCGAGCGTCACCTCCGCGCCGCCCATGGCCAGACTGAGCAGGATGGCGAATACCACCACGGCGATGCCATCGTTGAACAACGACTCCCCGGCAATCTTGATTTCCAGGCTCTTGGGCGCTTTGGCGGATTTCAGAATACCGAGCACGGCGATCGGGTCGGTGGGCGAAATCAGAGCGCCGAACAGCAGGCAGTACAACAGGGAAATCGAGACGCCGAACAGAAAATTAAGCACAAGCCAGGAGGCGATGCCCACCAGAAAGGTGGACGCCACCACGCCGATGGTCGCCAGAATGCCGATCGGCCATTTTTTCTGAGCCAGCTCCTCCAGATCGACATGCAGGGCGCCGGCGAATAGCAGCAGGGAGAGCATGCCCTGCATCAGCACTTGGTTGAAGTCGATGCCGCCGATGATGGCCTCGGCCCGTTGCTCGACCGGTGCGTATCCCAGTTCGCCGAGGCTCATCAGAATCAGACTCAGCAGCATGGCTAGCGCCATGACGCCGATGGTGGTGGGTAGCTTGATGAAGCGGTGGTTGATGTAGCTAAACAGTGCGGTGAGCGTAACCAGCAAGGCGATAATATCCAGCATCATGACGGTCCTGACCATTCGGGTTTAGACCGAAGTATGGATTTGAATCGCGGTGCTGTCATGTTTGCGGACCGGCGCACTGTCGCGAAATCTTCCGGCATGGTTGCGCGTCGCCTACAATTTGCGACA
>JBATDL010000128.1:0-1538 GCA_049663445.1 Candidatus Competibacter sp. | reverse complement strand
ATCGAACAAAACAAGATCATCAAGATTTTTTCCATCGCCGCCGTGGTGTTTCTACCGCCGACCATGATCGCCAGCATCTACGGCATGAATTTCCAGATCATGCCGGAACTCGGCTGGGAGTGGGGTTATCCCTTGGCGATCGGCCTGATGATCCTGTCGGGCATCGCACCCTACTGGTATTTCAAATACCGAGGCTGGCTGTAGTCTTCACAGCAGGCCCATCATCACCAAGGCCACGAACACCGCGAACAGGGCGAAGTGGCTGATGCCCTCGATGGCGTTGGTTTCGCCGTCGTGCGAGTTGTTCATCACCGTCAGCAGGGTCAGCAGCAACAGCCCCGCCTGCATCGGCGTCAGCGCCATGACGATGCGCTCACCGGTGAACAGGGCGATGCCTTCGATCACCGGCAGGGTCAGCAGCACGGTCGCCAGCGATGCCCCCAGGGCGATGTTGACCGTGGTCTGCATCCGATCGTGCCGCGCGGCGTTGAGCGCGGTGAGAATCTCCGGGCTGGCGGAGATCAGCGCCACCAGCACCGCCGGCAGGGTCTTGGGCAGGCTGCTGCCGGTCAGTCCGGCATCCAACAGCACCGACAGCACCTCCGACAGCAGCCCCACCAGCACGATGGCGCCGATCATCACGGCGACATGCTGCATGTTCGGACTGTGGGCCACATCGTGGGCTTCTTCCTCCAGTCCTCCCGCATGCTCGAAGAATTGGCGGTGCTCGACCGTCTGCAAGCGCAGGAAAGCCAAGTACATGATCGCCATGATCCCCACCGAGAACAAGGAGTACAGTCGCCAGTGGCTATCCGGCACGAAGTCCGGGATGAACATGCCGATACCCAGGGCCACCAGCAACATGGCGATGAAGGCGTTGGCGGAATCCAGGTTATATTGCGGCGTGCCGTGCTTGAGGCCCCCGATGATCGCGGCCAATCCGAGAATGCCGTTGATGTCGAGCATGACCGCCGCGAACACGGTGTCGCGCGCCAGAGTCGGATTGGGCGCGCCTTGCAGCAAGACCACCAAAATCACCACTTCCACCGACACTGCGGCGATGGTCAGGATCAAGGTGCCGTAGGGTTCCCCCAGACGGGCCGCCAGCACTTCGGCGTGGTGGCTGATACGGAAGGCAACACCGATGATGGCCACCAGAATCACCAGCAGCAAGCCCCATAGCAGAATGCCGCCGTGTTCGACCGCTGCGTGTTCCAGGGCGAAACCCAGCCCTAGCACGACCAGGGCAACGGCGATGGGAAATTCGGCCTTGAAGTATTTTTGCATCTCGGACAATCACTCGTTCGATGGGGGTGAATTTGCCTGTCCAATACTTTATCGTGGAAATGAGTTTACATGGTGTTTGATATTTCTGGCGTTGACTTGACCGACTTTCAACAACCTCTTGCGTGGTGCGATATTTCGACTGCCGCCAAGGACTACCTGGCATCGACTCGTATCTCACCGCATGTTGTCACCTATATGTTGCATAAATGCAGCGATTCCCGGTCTCTTTCCTAGTCTTTGATTAATAATGG
>JBATDL010000127.1:0-1815 GCA_049663445.1 Candidatus Competibacter sp. | reverse complement strand
GTTCACTTTCGACGTGCTGGCGCTGCGTCGTGCCCTGCCGCTCGATACGCTGATCGACTGGAGCCTGCGCGCCGAACACCAGGTGGACGGCTTCATCCTGCCCGCCGCCGTCCAGGCTGGCCTTGAGCATTACCTGGATAGCGTGCCGGGTTTCCGGGAACCGCGCCAGCTTTGGGAATCGCAGAACCCGGATGTGCCATTCACCGTCGACGTCATCCGCGCGCGGAGCTACCCGACCCAGCCGGAGCCGCAAACCTACGTGCAGCACGGCTACCTGGTCAATCAGTTCAACCGGATGCTGACCCAACTGGCGGACGTGTATGGCCACATCTACCGGGTCCGGCAAGGCGAGGTGGACTTCGCCGACCTGGTGCTCAACCGCCGCATTCTGCTGGTGCAGTTGCCGGCATTGGAGAAGAGTCCCGACGAGCTGGCCAGCCTGGGAAAGGTGATCGTCGCCGCCATGAAGACCATGCTGGCGGTTGGCTTGGGGGCGCGACTGGAGGGCAGCCATCGCGAGGTAATCGTCAGCAAGCCGCTCAACGCGCCGTCGCCGTTTCTCGATTTCAACGACGAGTACGGCTACTACGCGGTCAAGGGCTTCGCGGTGGTGGCCGCGCAGGCCCGCGCCCTGGGGTTCGCGGTGTGCTTCGGCGGCCAGGATTCGCCGAGCTTCGGCAAGGAATCCAAGGAAGAAGCCGCCGCGATCTTTGGCAACACCCTGATCAAGATCGCCATGAAGATCGAGGATGCCCACGAAACCTTCGAGCTGTTTCAGAAAACCGCCGGCGAGGCGTGGGTGACGCCGACCAGCGGTTTCGCCCGCCACGACAACGCCTGGCTCAGCAATTATTACCACGACACCAGCAGCGCGGGTGTGGAGAAGCGCTGCCGAATCGATCTGCTCGATATCCGCGACCAGCGGGTGGGGCAGGCGCATATCTTTCAGGGGTCTACCCTGATCCGCGCCGAGCTGTTCCATGCTCGCCCGCCCACTGCCCCCGCCTATCGGCTCAACCGTTTTGTCGAACTTCTGCCGCAGACTCCGGACGCCATTCAGGCCCAGCAGCACCGGTCGGTGGCGCCCGATCCGCTGCGGCTGCCCGATCCGGACGGCCTGCGCGCGGCGATCGATGCGATTCTGGATACGCCGAACGCGCTGCTGGACCTCCTGAACCTCCCTAGCCATCCCGAACTGACCGCGCTGCGTCGGACCGAAACCCCTACCCGCTTCATTGCCGGCCTGATCGGCTGGGTGCTGGACGCCTGTCGGGTCCAGGAACAGGAGTTTATCGCCCCGTTGGCCACAGTCGGGGAGGGGGAAGCGATGCTGGCGCCGGTGGAGGAAGAGACGCTGTACCACGTCGGCCTCGGCGCCGGGCAACCGCCGCTGGACGTCTATCTGGACCAGCCGGACGACGAGATGTCGGGGACCGGTTCCAACTCGGAAGTCGCCCGCGTGACCCCAATCGTTACCATCAGTTTCCAGGAAGCGGCGCGCCGGCTCGATCCCGATTTCGCCCATCTGCATCCCGATCCGGCGAACCGCTGGGATGCATCATTGCTCGCAGCGACCAGCAATCTTGGGGTGTTCGATGCCAAGGATGTCCTCGCCCGGATGGAACCGGTCCTCGAACCGACTCGCTCGGGCTGACTTTATTGGAGCGCGCGATGAACGATCGATCCCGTCACACCTTCTTCCTCATTTTCTTGGTTGCTTCCGTTGCGAACCCTCTAACCGCCGCGCCGGACCCGTTACCGTCCGCGTCACCGTCGTCGCCCGACGCCCCGGTTTCGCCCTCGGTCGCCCCGACG
>JBATDL010000126.1:0-6173 GCA_049663445.1 Candidatus Competibacter sp. | reverse complement strand
GAATCAGATCGGATGTTCGTGTCCAGCGAGTAGCGCCGACCGTTCATCACGGCTTGACTCATCTTGACTCATAGCGATGATCCAGGGCTCGTCGGGCTCAGCCTCGTGCGGAATCCTCCAGTTCGTGGGCCTGCCACTTGCGAACAAGCGTACATTTGGCAGGTAGGCTACCGTCTCGGAATGTTGTGGGACAACTGGGTGGATGGATAGGCAAGCATTCTCAATAACCAGCGCGTTTTTAACGGTAAAATACTCCAAATTGTGTTGTGGGAATATCGAAATGATCGTTCGGCCCGTGCGGGCCGATGCCGCTGGAGGCAGCCATGCATTACAAGGATTTGCGCGATTTTATCGCCCAACTGGAACGGCTCGGCGAGCTGAAGCGGGTCCGGGTCGCCGTCGATCCGCACTTGGAGATGACCGAGATTTGCGACCGGGTGTTGCGGGCTGGAGGGCCGGCGCTTCTGTTCGAGAACCCCAAGGGTCATGCGATTCCGGTGCTGGGCAACCTGTTCGGCACGCCGCGTCGAGTGGCGCTGGGTATGGGTGCGGACGAGGTGGAGGCGTTGCGCGAAGTCGGCAAATTGCTGGCCTTTCTGAAGGAGCCGGAGCCGCCCAAGGGGATGCGCGATGCCTGGGAGAAATTGCCGATCTTCAGGAAGGTGCTGGACATGGCGCCGAAGAAGGTCAGTCGTCCGCCCTGTCAGGAGCGAGTGATCGAGGCGGCCGACGTGGATCTGGCGCGACTGCCGGTGCAGCACTGCTGGCCGGAGGATGCCGGGCCGCTGATCACTTGGGGGCTGGTGACGACTCAGGGACCGTGCAAGACCCGGCAGAATCTGGGTATCTATCGCCAGCAGGTGATCGGGCGGAATAAAGTGATCATGCGCTGGTTGGCGCATCGGGGTGGGGCGCTGGATTTCCGCGACTGGCGGCAAGCCCGACCCGGCGAGCCGTTCCCCATCGCGGTGGCGCTGGGCGCCGATCCGGCGACCATTCTGGCGGCGGTGACGCCGGTGCCGGACACCCTGTCGGAATACGCCTTCGCCGGCCTGCTGCGCGGCTCGCGCACCGAGCTGGCGCAATGTCTGGGTAGCGAGTTGCAGGTGCCAGCCAGCGCCGAGTTCGTGTTGGAGGGGCATATCGTCCCCGACGAGACTGCGCTGGAGGGGCCGTTCGGCGACCACACCGGCTACTACAACGAGACGGACCGGTTTCCGGTGTTTACCATCGAGCGCATCACCCACCGCGAGAATCCGATTTATCACAGCACCTACACCGGCCGCCCGCCGGATGAGCCGGCGATTCTCGGCGTGGCGCTGAACGAAGTGTTCGTGCCGATCCTGCAAAAGCAGTTTCCCGAGATCATTGATTTTTACCTGCCGCCGGAGGGTTGTTCCTACCGGCTGGCGGTGGTGGCGATGCGTAAACAGTATCCCGGACATGCCAAGCGGGTGATGTTGGGGGTGTGGTCGTTTCTGCGCCAGTTCATGTACACCAAGTTCGTGATCGTGGTGGACGAAGACGTGAACGCCCGCGACTGGAAGGATGTCATCTGGGCCATGACCACCCGCATGGACCCGGCGCGGGATACGGTCATGATCGAAAATACGCCCATCGACTATCTGGATTTCGCCTCGCCGGTATCGGGCCTGGGTTCGAAGATCGGCTTCGACGCCACCAACAAATGGCCCGGCGAGACCACACGGGAATGGGGCCGGCCGATTGCGATGAGTCCGGCCGTGAAACAACGGGTGGATGCGTTGTGGGATAAGCTGGGATTGTAGGGTCGGCGAACCGTGCGGGCGAATCCGCCTCTAAACAGCCCGCGCCCAATAAAAAAATTAGAGAGACGAAATCGATGATGTCTTATCACGTCACCCTCCAACCGAGTGGTCATGAATTTCAGGTCGCGGAAAACGAGTCGGTGTTGGACGCCGCCCTGCGCGAGAAGGGCAATGTATTGCCCTACGGTTGCCGCAACGGCACCTGCGGGTCGTGCATGAGTACGGTTCTATCCGGCGAGTTGGCTTACCCCGATGGTCGTCCACCGGGCTTGAGCGAGGTCGAGCAAGCCGCCGGTAAGGCGCTGTTGTGCCAGGCCCGGCCGCTCTCGGATCTGGTGATCGAGGCACGCGAGGTCAAGGGTGGAGCCGACATTGCGGTGAGGACCTTGCCATGCCGGGTGGAGCAGCGGGAATTGCTGGCCCCGGACGTCATGCGGCTGTATCTGCGGCCGCCGAGCGTCGATCGCTTGCAATTTCTGGCCGGTCAGTATGTGGATATCCTGCTGGCTGATGGCCGGCGGCGCGGTTTTTCGCTGGCCAACCCGCCCCATGCCGACGATTTGCTGGAACTGCATGTGCGCCATGTGCCGGGCGGGTTTTTCACCGAACATGTATTCGAGCGGATGAAGGACAAGGCGCTGCTGCGGTTTCAGGGGCCGCTGGGGACGTTCTTCCTGCGCGAGGATTCGCCCCGGCCGATCATCCTGATGGGCGGCGGCACCGGCTTTGCGCCGCTGAAAGGTATGCTGGAGCATGCTTTTCACATCGGGCTGGACCGGCCGCTGCGTCTGTATTGGGGCGCGCGGGCGAAGGTTGATCTGTATCTGGACGCGTTGCCGCGTCGGTGGGCGGCGGAACATCCGAATTTCCGCTATACGCCGGTGTTGTCGGAGCCACATCCAGAGGATGATTGGCAAGGGCGTACCGGCTGGGTGCATGAGGCGGTCGCGGCGGATTATCCCGACCTGAGTGGTCATGATGTCTACATGAGCGGCCCGCCGCCGATGATCGAAGCCGCCAAACCGATCTTCGCCGCCCGAGGATTACCGGTCGAACAACTGTTTTACGATTCCTTTGAGTTTTCGGCGCATTGAAAACGCTACGCCGGGGTAGTGATCGGGCGAAGCGCACTCCGCTCTCCCGGTCAAGGCAGAGCGGAGGGGAAGTGAAAATGCCGAATCTCAACTCGCCGTCACCGGTGCGGGCGTCTGATCCGCCGGTCCCTGAAGCTGCTGTTGCACCGAGTCGCCAGCGGGCAGCATCGCGCCCTGTTTTTCCTGCGGCTTGCCGACCAGCAGCCGTAAGCCGGCGTGGAAGCATTGACCGGCGTAAGTGAGCTCATGCAGGGATTGCAGCAGTTCGCCCAGTTCCTGATAGGCGTCCGGCGTCGGCATCAGCCGGATGCTGCGCTCCAGGTAGTCGCGGGCCTTGCCGTTCTGCTGGCAGCGCTTGGCCAGCCGACCCAGTGTCAGTAGCAGATAGGGGTCGTCGCCGTGCTTGGCCAGCCAACCCTCGGCGGCGGCCAGTTGCGCGGTGGCGTTGCCGCGCCCCAGCATCCCGTAACCGGCCACCAGCTTTACGCTCCAGCGCCGGTCGATCGCCTCGCGCAGCAGCGCCTCGGCATCGTTGATCGCTTCGCAATCGCACAGGGCGATGGCGTAATCGACTAAAAATGCTTCGTCTTCCTCGCGCAGTGTCACCGGCGCCTGTTTCCACAGCGCCCGTAGCCGGTCCAGCGAACCGCTGGCGGCGGCACTTTCCAGCAGCGCTCGATAGGTCTGGCTCTGCAACTCGGCGAACAATTCGGCGCCCAACGCCTTTTGTTTCTGCACCTCCGGTAGCAGTTTTTGTAACGGTTCCCAGGCATGCAGTTGCTGGTAGGCTTTGGCCAGCCATTGCAGTACACCCGGATGGCGCGGGTTGAGGTTGTGCAGCGACTCCAGAATGACGCGGGCCTGTTCGGCGTCCCCGTCGTCCAGCAGGAACTCCGCGCGGGTCAATTGCACCGTCAACTTGTCGGCGTCCGGCGAATCCTCGGCCCGACGCAAATGCAGGTCGCGGCGCCACTTGACGTCGTTGAGATGGTGTATGGCGCGTGCCGCGCCCAGGTAGTGCAGGGCGGGGGTTTCGCTGTATTCCGCGCCTTTCAGCAGGGTTTTCTCGGCTGTCAGCCACTGACCGGCCGCTAGTTGCCGGTTGCCGAGGTCCAGCAAGCGCCGCGCCTTCTTATTCAGCCGGCGCTGGTTGGCCTGCAAGGTTTGTCCCGGCGTCTGCCACAGCCGGACCGCCAGCCGCACCAGCAGGTAAAACACGAAGAAGGAGATCACCAGGAAAATGGCGAAAAAGGCAAGGCTGGTTTCGACGGTCCACTGGCCCATGCTGAACATGGTATAGCCGGGGTCTTGCCGAAGTGACAGCGCCATCCAGACCGAGATGAACAAAGTGGCGATAACGCCGAGCAGTAGTCTCATTGTTGTTCTCCCTTAGCCGCCGGCTGTTCGGCCGGGGCTTCCGCCGGCACGACCGTCGAGGTTGCCGAAGCCTGCCGCACGGCGCGAATCGGTTGCCGCTGGGTCATGAAGTCGTTGAAAGCCTGGCTCAGGCTGGTCAAGTCCGGAATGTAGGGATTGAATTGCACTGCCTGCAGGGCTTGCAGTTCGGCGAGGAATGTAGCGACCCGTGGGTCCTGGGTATCGAAATACTTCTCGATCCAGTCACGGATCTGTTGGTAGGAATCCTGAAAGGCTTGCGCGTCGTCGCCCAATAGCGCCATTCGCATACTTTCCAGCTCCAGTTGCAGGTTCTGACGCAGGAAGTACTCCTCTTCGCGGGCGATCAGCGGTGGCGCTTCGTTGCGCTCGCGCCGGATCACCACGATGTCCTTGAACTGGTTCCAGACCGCTTCGGTGG
This sequence comes from Candidatus Competibacter sp., assembly GCA_049663445.1. Lineage (GTDB taxonomy): Bacteria > Pseudomonadota > Gammaproteobacteria > Competibacterales > Competibacteraceae > Competibacter. Next base: position 1,476 of record JBATDL010000126.1, on the reverse strand, counting down.
TGCGGTCCCACCAGGGACGGTTAGCGTCGTCGCTCACCGTGACGCCGGCGGCCGGCTTGACCCGGTTCTTGATGTCGGGGACGCCCGAGTTGAGTTTCAGCGGCAGTGCATCGGCATCTTTTTCCAGTTCCAGAATCTTGTGCGCCAGGCCGGAGAAATCAGGTAGCTTGACGCCGCGCAGGCTGGCGATGGCCTCGCCCAGCATGGTCCGCAGTGGAGCGAGCCCATTTTCGTTGACGGCCTTGAGCCGCTTCTGAGCGGTTTCCAGCGCCAATCGGGCGGCGGGGACGTTGCGTTCCAGCTTGAGCTTGGCATCGGCCAAGCGCAGCAGGAAGTCCGCTTCCGCCAATGGGAAGGCATTGACGTCGCCACCCTGTGCCGCCACGGTCTTGACCGTTTCCAGATTCTCCGATAAGCCGTTATGGCTGAGTTGCAGGTTTTGCAGGTGTTCGCTCAGTTTGCCCAAGCGGGTTTCCTGCTCCCGCAGCGCGGTGTCGAGCTGTTCTTTCTGCTGCTGAACAGTGGCCTTGTGGGAGTCCTGGCCTTCCCGCAGCAGCTTGATTTCACCCTTGACGATATCAACCTCGCCCTTGCTCAGTTCCGCAGCGTTTTTCAGGGGCTGCAAATCGCCAGTCAAGCCCAGCAGTTGCTCCTTAAGCGCCTGATTGTCGGCGCGCAACTGCTCAAGCCCACCCTTGAGCGCTTGCAGTTGCTGGATCTGGTTCTTCAACGCCTGAAATTCGGGGTCGCGTTGGGCGATGGCCTGTTTGACCGCCTGGTCCAGCCGGGTGGTCTGAGCGGCCTGATTCTGCTGCCCCAAGTACCAGAGATAGCCGCTGCCGCCGCCGGCGCCTAGCGCGACCAGTAAGGCGAACGCTGCCAGTCCACGGCCGCTCTTGGGGGCGGGCGCCGGAACGGGCGGGGTGGTTTTGGTGAGCTGCGGGGCGGTTGGAGTTTCGGGCGCGGCGTTGGTGGTTTCGGAATCGCTTGCTTTGTCTGTCATGTCGTATTCACCGAACGGGTGAGAGGGCATTCGTCGTTAGGTCGAGCAGCGCGGCGACAATGGCGTCGTCGCCGGCGTCCCGGGCGAGCAAGAGGTGGCGGCAGCCGTATTCCGCAGCGATCTGCCGGATGCGGGTACTGACCACGATCAGGGGCGTATCACACAAATAATCTTGCCCGGCTACGCCAAGCATATCAAACAGATTCCGCAGATTTTCACCGCTGGTAATCGTCACAGCGCCGATTTCACCGTACTTCCAGCGTGCCAGCAGTGTCTCGATGCTGCCGACCGCCGGCCGCTCGCGCCGGTAGACCTCGGCGCGGTCCACCCGTGCACCGCGAGCAGTCAGAGTTTCGACCAGTAGCTCCCGGCCGTCTTCGCCGCAGACAATGGCGATGCGCCGGCCGGTCACCGCCCGTAACTGCGGCAACGCCAGCAGTCCTTCGCTGCTGAAGTCGCCTGCGGGTTGCAGG
>JBATDL010000125.1:0-2057 GCA_049663445.1 Candidatus Competibacter sp. | reverse complement strand
CCCCCTGTTCGATAACCATACTCGCAAGCCTCCGTGCCCGAGCGGCAGCGGGGGCTTTTACGCATCTACCCCAAACGATTGCCGGCCGGGATGGCGCGTCGGCGATCGGGGTGTAGTGGAATTTCATGGATCATATTCGTAATTTTTCAATCATCGCGCACATCGACCACGGTAAATCCACGCTGGCTGATCGCTTCATCCAGATTTGCGGCGGGCTGAGCTCGCGGGAAATGGCCGAGCAGGTGCTCGACTCGATGGATCTAGAGCGGGAGCGCGGCATCACCATCAAGGCGCAGAGTGTGTCGCTGCGCTATGCGGCCCGCGACGGCCAAACCTACCAGCTCAACATCATCGATACGCCGGGGCATGTGGATTTCTCCTACGAGGTATCGCGTTCGTTGGCCGCCTGTGAAGGTGCGCTGCTGGTGGTGGACGTTGCGCAGGGCGTCGAGGCGCAAAGTGTCGCTAACTGCTACACCGCTATCGAGCAGGGGCTCGAAGTCCTGCCGGTGCTCAACAAGATCGACCTGCCGGCCGCCGACCCGGAACGGGTGACACGCGAGATCGGTGACATCATCGGACTGGACGCCAGCCAGGCTCTGCGGGTCAGCGCCAAGACCGGACTGGCGGTGGCCGATCTGCTGGAAGCGATCATCGTGCATATCCCGCCGCCGAAGGGCGACCCGGATGGGCCGCTCAAGGCGCTGATCATCGATTCCTGGTTCGATAACTTCGTCGGTGTCATTTCGCTGGTGCGGGTCGTGGACGGCCGGATTGCGCCCAAGCAGAAAATCCAGGTGATGTCCACCGGTCGGACTTTCCAGGTCGAATCGGTCGGTATTTTTACCCCCAAGCGCGGCGAACGGCCGATCCTGAACGCAGGCGAGGTCGGCTATATCATCGCCGGCATCAAGGATATCGACGGCGCGCCGGTGGGTGATACCTTGACCGGGGCGGATCGGCCGGCGACGACGGCGTTGCCAGGGTTCCAGAGAGTGCAACCGCGGGTGTTTGCCGGGCTGTTCCCAGTCGATGCGGACGACTTCGGCAACCTGCGCGAGGCGCTGCAAAAACTGCGATTGAACGATGCCTCGCTGCATTTCGAGCCGGAAACCTCGCAGGCGATGGGCTTCGGCTTCCGCTGCGGTTTCCTGGGCTTGCTGCACATGGAGATCGTCCAGGAACGGCTGGAGCGGGAGTACAATCTCGATCTGATCACCACCGCGCCGACCGTCATTTATGAGGTGCTAGCCGCCAAGGGCGAGATCCTGAAAATCGACAATCCCGCCAAGTTACCGCCGGCCAACGAAATTGTCGAAATTCGCGAACCGATCATCGTCGCCCATATTCTGACCCCACAGGATTATCTCGGCGCCATCATCACGCTGTGCATCGAGAAGCGTGGCGTGCAGCGGGACTTGCATTATGCCGGCGGTCAGGTGCAACTGAGCTTCGAACTGCCGCTGAGCGAGGTGGTGCTGGATTTTTTCGATCGTCTAAAATCAGTCAGCCGTGGTTTTGCGTCGTTTGAGTACAGTTTCGACCGCTTCCAGGCGGCGCCGCTGGTGAAGCTGGATGTCCTGATCAACGGCGAACGGGTGGATTCGCTGTCGATCATCGTTCACCGTGAGCAGGCTCAGTACCGGGGCCGCGAGCTGGCGGTCAAGCTTAAGGAGCTGATTCCGCGCCAGATGTTCGAGGCCGTGATCCAGGCCGCCATCGGCAGCCAGGTCATCGCCCGCACCACCGTCAAGGCGTTGCGCAAGAACGTGCTGGCCAAGTGCTACGGCGGTGACGTGAGCCGCAAGCGCAAGTTGCTGGAGAAGCAGAAAGCCGGTAAGAAACGGATGAAACAGGTTGGCAAGGTGGAAATTCCCCAGGAAGCGTTCCTGGCTGTGCTGCAGATGGACAAAAACTCATGAGACGCGTGGTCTCGTCGTATGGATTTTCATACCCATGAACATTGATTTTGCTGCCGTTCTGGTGCTGCTGACCGTATTGACCGGCGGCATCTGGTTACTGGATGCGCTGGTGCTGGCGCCGCGCCGAACCCGTAG
>JBATDL010000124.1:0-3205 GCA_049663445.1 Candidatus Competibacter sp. | reverse complement strand
CCATCGTACTGGTAATCCTTCCAACCGGAACCGATCAGATAGCCGCGCACGATAGCTTCGACCGGCAAGCCCTTCAATTGCCGCGCCACCACCGCCCGGCCCGCGACCGCCGCCCGTTCGGCCGGATCGGGCAGCGCCTGTTCCAGCGTCAGGCTGGCCCGTTGCAGGTGGTTGGGAACGATGTGGCGGGTGCGCTCGAACCAGAAATTGGACACCGCCGTCAGCACCGCGCCCTTACCGGGAATCCGGGTGGGCAAAATCACGTCAAAAGCGGAAAGCCGGTCGCTGGCCACCATCAGCAGGTGCCGGTCGTCGGCCGCGTACAGATCGCGAACCTTGCCGCGATAGACCAGCGGCAGACTGTGAAGCTCGGGCGAGGCGGCAACAGCGGACATGACCATGCAACTCCTGCGGCTGGAAAAAGAATCGGGGCGGCGCATTGTAACCGTCCGGCCGGCGGCGGAAAATGCGCTTGCCCGCCCGCTCCCGCCCAACTGACGTTTCGCAATGCCCCCGATCCACTGCCACGGTACCCTGGCCGCCATGAATATCAACGACGATTTACTGCCCGCCGACCTGCTGTTCTTCGCTAACTTCATCTGGCTACTGGTCGGCTTGCAGGCCCTGCGGTCGGCGCCGTGGCGACTGTTCCTGGCCAACGGCCGGTTGCAGCATGTGTTCATGGGCGCTTCGGTAGCGCTGTTCCTGATGTGGATCTTCGAGGTAGGGGTGCGGCCGGCGCTCGGTTTCCATTTTCTGGGCGTGACCGTGTACACCCTGATGTTCGGCTGGTCGCTGGGCGTGATTGGCGTCAGCCTGATCACGGTAGCGGTGACGGCGACCAGCGGCGACTGGTCGGCGCTGGCCATCAATGCTCTATTGTTGGGCGTACTGCCGGTCTCGACCAGTTATGGGATCTATTATCTGGTTCACCGCTACCTCCCCCACCACCTCTTCGTTTATATTTTCCTGTGCGGCTTCTTCAACGCCATGCTGGCCGCTGGTACGGTGGTGTTGGTGCTGGTGCTTTTACTGGTTACGACCGAGGTTTACTCCTTCACCCGCATCAGCAACGACTATCTGCCGTTCGTGCCGCTTTACCTGTTTCCGGAGGGCATGCTCAATGGCATGGTGACCACCGCGCTGATCGGGCTGCGGCCTGACTGGTTGAAGACCTACGACGACGAAACCTATCTCACGCATTGATATGGGAACGGGAACACCCCCGTAACCCGGCCCTCTCAACCCTGCGCCATCCAAAGAGGCATTTGAATCGACCGTGTTTGGCAAATTATTCGGCGGAGCATTCGGCTTCATGGTGGGCGGGCCGGTGGGGGCGCTGCTGGGCGCGGCGGTTGGCCATAATTTCGATCAGGCGCAATCGCAGGGCAAGCGCGCAACCGCCCGTTCCCCCGAGCGCGGCGACACCCAGGAACGCATTCAGGACGCTTTCCCCGCCGCCGTGTTCCAGCTCATGGGTCACATCGCCAAGGCGGACGGCCGGGTTTCGGATCGGGAAATCGCCACAGCCCGCGCCATCATGGATCGTCTGCGGCTCAACGCCGGCCAGCGCCAAGCCGCTATCGACGATTTTACCGCCGGCAAACAGCCCGATTTCGACCTGGATGCGGTGTTAAAAGCGTTCCAGCGTGCCTGCCGTAGCCGTCCGGCGCTCCTGCAACAACTGCTGGAGCTGTTGCTGAACATTGCCTATGCCGACGACAGCCTGCATCCGCTCGTCCACGCCCGGCTGCTGTATATCACCGACCGCCTGGGCATCCACCGCCTGCAGTTCGAAGCGCTGCACACTCTGTTCCGCGCCCAGCGCTGGGCACAGCAAAACCAGGGCGGCGGCCGTGAAACGCACGACCGGCAGGCGCACAGCCGGCGTCCCACCACCGCCGTCGGCTCGCTGACTCAGGCCTATACCGTGTTGGGGCTACAGCGCGAGGCCAACCCCGACGAGATCAAACTGGCCTACCGCCGGCTGCTCAAACAGCATCACCCCGACAAACTGGCGGGCCGCAACGCCTCACTGGCCGAGCTGGCGCGCGCCACCGAAAAAACCCGTGAACTAACCGCAGCCTACGACCGCATCCGGGAAGCACGCGGTTTCTGACCCGCCCAACGTGAACGGGGCGACCGGTACTATCCAGGCTTCCGGTTGCTAGAGAACGCCCCGCTCGGCCAGCGAAACCGTCTGCCCGTCGCCGATAACAATGTGATCGAGCAGGCGGACATCGACCAGGGCCAGCGCTTCCTTCAGGCGCACGGTGATCATTTCGTCGGCGCGGCTGGGTTCGGCAACCCCGGACGGATGATTGTGCGCCACAATCGCCGCTGCCGCGTTATGGTGCAACGCCCGTTTCACTACCTGCCGGGGGTGTACGGCGGAACTGTCGATGGTGCCAAAAAACAGTTCTTCGTATTGAATGACCCGGTTCTTGTTGTCCAGGAACAGACAGGCGAACACTTCGTGCGGGTGGTGGCGCATGCGGGCCAATAGATACCGGCGGGTGTCGGCCACGCCCTGGATGGCATCGCCGCGCTGCAAGGTCTCCTCCAGATAGCGCCGCGCCAGTTCCAGAACCGCCTGCAACTGCACGTACTTGGCCGGTCCCAGCCCCGCTGTCGCGCAGAACCCGGCCTGATCCAGCTCCAACAACTTGCGTAAGCTTTCATGCTCCTTGAGCATGTCTCGCGCCAGATCCACCGCGCTACGACCCGGTATGCCGATCCGTAAAAAAATCGCCAGCAGTTCGGCGTCGGACAAGGCGGAGGCTCCACGCCGCAGCAGCTTCTCCCGCGGACGCTCCTCGTCGGGCCAATCGCGAATGGACATCACGTACCCCTTGGTTGATTAGTTGAACCAAGCATGGTCACCCTGCACGAGCAGGTCAAGAAACTGTGACATTCTTTTGATGGCAACCAGCCACTCCGCGCAAACGGAATATTGCCCTGAAATCGGGCGAGCGCTCCGCCCAAAGCACTCCCATGAAGCAAAACAGCTCATTTATGTCGACCAAAAACTACGCTACTGGCTAATAAAATAATTTTTAATACTTTATAAACAAAGTTTTAATAAAATTGGCAATTGAATTGCTTATATAAAGCCGTGAATTCGCGTTCGTCGACCCTTCCAGGTTCGACGGCAGCGCGGGTTCCAGGCGGCTAACGGGGGCCGCCGTCGCGGACTATGGCGTCC
>JBATDL010000123.1:0-2531 GCA_049663445.1 Candidatus Competibacter sp. | reverse complement strand
CCGCTACGGCAACTGCTGCTGGAGGAACTGCTGCCACTGGCTCGGCGGGGGCTGCGGGAACTGGAGATCGACGCGGCGGACGCGGAAGACTATCTGGGTATCATCGCGGCGCGGGTAGACAGCGGTCGCACCGGCTCGAACTGGCAGCGGTGCTTTCTCGCTCGCCATGGCCCCGACCTGGCGACCCTGACCTTGGCATATCTGGAGCAGCAGCGGAGTGGGAAACCGGTGCATGAGTGGGCAGATTAGTTCCGCTTAGAACGTTCGCGCCAGCGCCAGCGCCAGCGCCAGCGCCAGACAGGCTGTCACGCCCGCCGTCAGCACCCGCCGCAATCGACCGTACCAGTCTGGAAGCCAGCCACCACGGCGCGACGGTCCATCGCATACTGCGTGGATACGGCTGAGTTCATGGCCGAAACCTCCGTCGGATTAGAGCAGCCTCTCGATGGCCGCGATCAATCACGGGTCGTCCGGGCGAGTCCGGGACGGAAACAGCGCCACCGCCGCACCGTTGCGATCCAACAGATATTTGTAGAAGTTTCCACTGCGGGTAACCATCGCCCCCATGGCCAACTGGCGGTAAAACGGATGCGTCGCCGCGCCGGGCACGCCGAATGAACAGGACAAGCACACATGGCATCACGGTCAGCTCTGGCTAGTGGGCTACCGCAAAAATTTTGACAGGTTCTCGTTCCCACGCTCCAGCGTGGAATGCTGAAAATCGCGACGCTGGAGCGTCTGAACGTGCTCCCACGCTGGAGCATGGGAGCCAGGCGCTCTAAGCGCTACCTGTCAGAATTTATGTGTCAATCCACTAGGTGGAATCGATGTTTTTCAACCGAGGCATGTATTAATGTATAAATATGGTATAAATATAATCGCGATTATCCACGATAAAAAAACCTGATTGTACATTTTTTGTATAAAAATAACCGCAATCTGCCCTAGACCGCATCGCGCGATGCGGGAGGCTCCCGACGATGAAGGCGAACAACGGCCATCGCAACTTGCCCGACGAAGGGCTGGTTCCCATCCGCACGGTTTCCAGTCTGACCGGCGTGAATTCGGTGACCCTGCGCGCCTGGGAACGTCGCTACGACCTCATCAAGCCGACACGTACCCCCAAGGGCCACCGCCTCTATACCATGGCCGACGTGGAGATGATCAAGCAGGTGGTCGCACTGCTGGACAATGGCATGTCCATTGGCCAGGTGCGCCAAGTGCTGGAAACCGGCAAGGCACGCCCCGAACCGGTCGCCCAAGCGGATGTCGATTCCTGGTTGAATAATCAACGCCGTCTGCTGCGGGCGATTATCGACTTCGACGACAATGTGTTGAACGAGATCTACAACGAAATTCTCTCGCTGTATCCCGTGGACATCGTCACCAGCCGGCTGATCGTGCCGCTGCTGCGGGAATTGGGCGAACGGTGGGCGCAAGGCAGCGGCAGCGTAGCCGAGGAGCATTTCTTCAGCGTATTCCTGCGCAACAAGCTGGGCGCCCGCTTTCATCATCTGAGTCGTGGCCGGCAGGGTCCGAAGCTGCTGACGGCCTGCCTGCCGGGCGAGCGGCACGAAGTCGGCCTGCTGTTGTTCGCCCTGGCGGCGTTGGACTGGAATTACCGGGTGGTGCTGCTGGGTCCGAACACGCCGCTGGGAGAATTGCCACCGGTGGCGGCGCGCACCACCACTCAGGCTATCGCCCTGTCCGGATCGGCGGAAGTTGCCACGGCGGTGATCGAGCACGACCTGCCGCAACTATGCCGCGCGGTGCCGATCCCGGTATTCGTCGGCGGCCGGGTCGCCGACCGCCATCCCGCCGCCATCCGCGCCGCCGGCGCCATCCCGCTGGGCGACGATTTCAATCTGGCGCTGCGCGGGATCGACGCGACACTGGCTCGCCGCTGACGCTGGCTTGCCATTCGGCGTTGAGTTCGATGATTTCCTCGTTCTCGGCGCCACCCTGAAACACATCATTCCAGGCCACGTACAGCAGCACTCCCAGATAAACCGGCAACGGCAGTGCCAGCACCTGGGCGGGGATGGAAAAAAAACCGAAAAACGGCAGTATCGCCAATACCAGGCCGGCCAGCCCCAGCACCGGAAACAGCCACGGATTGAGCTGCATGGCCAATGCGCTATGCCGCCAGCAAATCGCTAGCGGCAAATCACGGAACAATTTCAGGGGGATGGCAAACCAGGTCAGCAGCACCTGCAAAACCAGCAGAATGCTGCCCAGTACGCTAAGCTGCGTCCCCAGTACGGTGCCAGCCACGCCAAACGTGGTCGGAGGCAGTCGGGGCGCACCGTCGGCCAGGGCGGCAAGATCCGCCGGCAGCAGTTGATCCTGCACCCAGTAGACCACCAGATAACCCTGCAACAGCAGCACGAACAGAAACAGGCTGGTCTGGCCCAACGCCTTGAGAGCGGTCCGGTTGAACAGTTGCCGGGGCGCCGGCACCTGTTTGCGGTTGGCGGCGCGGGCCAGGGCGCAGGCCAGGGTCACCGTCAGGCTCAGCGGCAACCCATAGC
>JBATDL010000122.1:0-2340 GCA_049663445.1 Candidatus Competibacter sp. | reverse complement strand
TCTTTTGGCCAAGCCATACAGCACCTCGAATAGAATCTCTGAAATTAAAATAATCGCCGGATTTTGGCTCATTTTATCAAAAATACTATAATAATATCAATGTGTTAGTTTTTGTACAGCTTCTTAGATCTCATCCCGCTTCTCGACAATGAAGAGGTCTTCGAACGAAAATTTAAGCAGCTTTGTCATGAGTTGGATGTGCCATGTGATGGTGTCATATTGGATGTACCAGTAGTAGCATCGAAACTTGATGTTGATGGGTCAGTTATTCATGACGAAACAGCTACTCCAGATCCGAAAGGTTCAATATCAGACTTAGGCACTGAATCACCTTCAAATGTTCATTCTACTATGGATAAGCAAGAAATAGGCGAGACCTATGTGAAACCCATATCCAATCCCCCACAAGTCAACAAAAATAACAAAAGTTCGGGTCTAGATATTGGGGAAAACTCAGGAAATCGTAGGCCAGAGCCAGATCAACCGCAGATGCGCTTACGCAGCTACGTGCATCCTAAGCATTCCGATGACTATGACAATTCTGAAAAAATCCCAGAGGAAGCTAAGAGAATCGGTGATAAGGGTGAGGAAATTGTAAGAAAAGCTGAAGAAAAAATACGAGAGGTGAAGGAAGCTATAAACGCCAACCAAGAGAAAAAAAATAACAGAGGTTACGACATAGTATCGACATTAAAGAGCGGTGAGACTAGATATATAGAAGTAAAAGCCACCAGAGGCTCTTGGGGCATGATGGGAGTCCCGGTTACTTATGACCAGTATAAATTCGCGCTGGAAAAAGGTGAAGCATGGTGGCTTTATGTAGTCGAATACGTGGATAGGCTAGAAGCTGAAGGCGGCCCAATTATTCACCGCATTCCTAATCCATTTATCAAGGAGTCACCGCATCACATTACGGAATTCCGATTCGATGATGGCTGGCGTGAAGTTGCGTCTATCTTGGGGGATAAACTTAGTGGACCAGAAGGGGACAGCGATTCCCGGTCTCTTTCCTAGTCTTTGATTAATAATGGTTTTTTCTCGAAAATTTATCAGTGTTTAATAAAAAATATATTTATAAATCAGTTAGATGAGCAAAAGAGACCGGGAATCGCTGAGAAGGGGATGAGTAAGCCATGCCCTCCATAACGCCACCGTTTCGCATGAGTCCGTCACGCATTGCGCGTTATTTCTTCCACGACTGTGAGCGTTTCCTGCGCTTCTCCGCTACACCAGACCCCAATAGAAAAGCAGAGGGCATCCCGCAACACCAGCCAGATACCAGTCCAGTGATGGATGCAATTCAAGAAGCAGGGTATGGCTGGGAAGAACAGGTCGTCGAACAATTGCTGAAAGGTAAGGTACTCATAGCGAGTGGTACGCCCGATACTCCAGTGCGTAATCGTCGGTTTGATCGCCACCAAACCCTCGATGCCCTCCGCACCGCTAAGACCGGGAGCTTTATCTACCAAGGTTCATTACGTGCGCCCGATTCCTTCTACACACGCTTCGGTATCAACTCCGCTCTAATCCGTTTCTCCGATAATCACCCGGATCTGATTGCCATTGAGACGGTCGGCCAACAACGCCGATTCCGGGTCATTGATATCAAGCGCGGCGATACCGCCAAAGCCATCCATCGCATCCAAATCCTGCTTTACGCTTGGCAACTGGAAGCCATTATCGCCGCCGAAGGCATTGACGGGGTTGTAGATGTCGCTACGGGCAGTGTATGGCTTGGAAATACCGACACACCGCTTAATGTTGACCTAAATCCCGTTCGCCCGCATGTGATCCGTTTGCTCCGTCAAGACCTATCACGGATTTGCTCTAATCCGGCGGATCAAGCTGCATGGCATCTACATTTTCGGTGTGAATGGTGCGACTATTTTAATCACTGTCGCGCTGAAACGCGCACGACGAACAACATCTCGCGCTTGGCGGGTTTGACCGGGTTTGGCAAGCGCTTTCTGGGTAAACAAGGCGTCACCACCGTCGATGATCTCGCCCACTGGTTAGCGCAGCCCACCGCCGACGACACGCTAGCGCGTTGCGCTTCCCTTGCCGGTCGCGGTCACCTCCTCCGGGGTCAGACCACCGCGTTTGTTCAAGACCAGCCGATTATTCACGGTGCGGGGTCCATGTCGCTCCCTATCGGCGAGGACGTCGCGGTTTTTCTCACGGCCCAAGAGGAACCCCTGGAGGAAACTTGTTATCTTGCCGGGGTACTGGTTTCCGTGCGAGAGGATCTGCGAGAGCTGGTTACCGAGTCGGTTACCGGTAAGACAGACCCGCCTAAGCCAGCGGTGTGGGTGGCTAAGTCACGCAGCGAGGTACCTACGG
>JBATDL010000121.1:0-7014 GCA_049663445.1 Candidatus Competibacter sp. | reverse complement strand
CCCAGCGACCGCGAACTCCGGGAACTCGACCGGGTTCGAGATGCGCTCGACCTGCGCGACAACGACGCCCTGTGGCTGATCATCATGGCCTTACAGCACTTCCGTCAGGATATGGAAGCATCGGTCGCGGCGACCCTCGGCAATCTCAAACAGGTCGCCGACGCCACGGCGCAGGCGGCAATGGAAAACGCCAGGCGCGAGTTTCAACGCGATTTTCCACAGGTTCTGAAAGACGTCGCGCGAACCGTCGCGGCACCGGCGGTCGAGCCGGACTCGCGGCGCTGGCAGCTCCGATTCATCGGCGTTGGCGTAGCGGCGACCCTCCTTGCGCTGGCCCTGTTTGGGCTGTCTTGGCCGGCTTATGATCTCGGCTGGCGCGCCGGATACCGGGTAGCCTGGAGCCAGGTCCAGACACCCAAATCAGGAACATGCCCCTAATTTAAATATCCCTCCTGCTGGCCCAATCCGAAGTAGCTGGCGTCGCCGTTTGAGGTATGCAAATTGAGGTTTGCTGTTCGGTTTTTGTGCTCCGACGGACTGAAAAATGCTTTTGATGAATGAGCGCCGCCACCTACCCAACAATGGTGCCGACACGAATTTCCAGGCCATGACGGTGGCACAGGGTTTACCGGCAGCTATCCGGGGATTCCAGACACTTAAAAATCGCGTTTTGGAGGCTGTAGCCGGTTTCGTGGAGATGGACACCTTGGAAAGGTTGGAAAAGTCAGATTCGGCGATGGAGCGGGGTCAAAAAACCGGGTGACGCGATCACGAGGGTGCGTTTGCCCGCCCTGATGCGGCAGGGTACAAGTTGGACGATGAAGGGAAATCAGGTTCGGGCGGGCGGGCCGGTGCCGCGCAACTGGTTTAGGAGTTGGCCGAGCACCGTCCGGGCATGCTCCTGATGTGTGGTATTAACGTCGGACACCGTAATAGGGGCGGAGGCGGTCTCGGTGGATGACATCCGGCGCTCGGCGGCGTGCAGGTTGATTTCCTGACGACCGGCGTCTGCTTCGCTTTGTTTGCGCTGCTGGCGGCGCTGGCGCTTGGCGGCTTTATCCCGCTCGCGCTGTAGCCATTTACTCAAGCCAAATACCTTGAACAGGGCAGCAGTGATCATGCGGATGGCAGGCAATCCCTCGTAGTGGTCATCGGCCTTGTGCTGGGCAATCGGGTAGATGTTGATCAACCCGGCCACGACCAGATCGTGACAGGCCCGTTCGGCCCGGCGCAGGTTGAGGCCAGCGACTTCAGCGAGAAACGGCATGGTCAGTCCGCGCATTGAGCCATCCGCCTGAGGGATTCCTACCCGCAGCGAGGCCAGATCCAGGTAGTGCACCAATGCACCCATGAGATCCATGCAGGCTTCCCGGCGCTCGCTGCGTTGCTGGCGCGGGGAACCGTTGGCGCAGTTGAGGCTGGGCAATAGAGTCGGATCGTCATAGTAGTCGTGCAACCGCTCTTGCAATTGGATCAAGATGCGGGGTCTGGCGGCGTGCCGCAGGGGCGGTTCGAACCAGCGCGGGGCATCCGGGACATGTCCACAGCGGTTGCCAATGATGGGAATCGGGCAGAAAAGCGGCAGGCCGATTGCGCTCATGGCCGCAACCCCGGAATACCTACATGTGATGACTGGCTGCTACCGTCAAGGTTGCGGCCCGCGCGCGCCAGACACCTCCGCTGGCGAAGCCGTGGGGAGAGTCAAGGTGGTTTTCAGCAGCGCGTCAGTATGGCGCAGCAAATCGTCGAAGTAGTACTGGTATTGCTGCAGCCGCCAGATTTCGCCTTGGACTTGGCACGCCAATGCAGCAAGATGATGTCGGTGGTGGACGATGTCGCGGGTGATAAACTGCTCCCGCCAGAACTGGACTTGGAGCAGTCCTTGCTCGATGCGGGAAACTGTGATGGTGGGATCATCGCTGGGCGGCGATTGCAACCGTTGATACAACGTATCCGGGGTCACCGGTTCGCCGCGAGCTTCCAGATAATCCACCGTTTCCAGAACATCCATCGACACGCGAAAATGGAGGTCCGGATCGGACGCCGAAATCTTCGTGCGGTGATTAGCCATGGCACGCGCCTCCGAGTCAGAATGCGACTGTGATCCATCTATATCCGGTCACCACCGGCTTGCCAAGGGGCTGACGGCAAATGAAGAATCTTCCTACACTGTTTTAGGAATATTCCTACATTTTGTCGCTGGGTAGCCGGGCGCATGATCACCGTGATACTGATTGATGACCAGGAACTGATTCGCATCGGGTTGAAAGCGGTCCTATCCCACGATCCAGAAATCGAGGTCGTCGCCGACCTGGACAACGGCCTGGATGCGCTCCGCCAGGCACGCGCCTTGCGACCAAACGTGGCCGTCGTGGACGTCGACATGCCCGAGTTGAGTGGGGTGGAAGTGACGGCGCGCCTGCTGGCATTGCCGCATCCCCCGCAAGTGATCGTGCTGTCCGTCTTGACCCAGCCGCCTTGGCCACAACGCCTGCGGGCGGCGGGCGCGCGGGGTTACGTCGCCAAGGAACGGGCGTCCACCGACATCCGCGAAGCCATCCATGCCGTCCATCAGGACCGACTTTATTTTTCTCCTACCCTGCTGGGCAGCTTGGAAGCGGCGGGATCAGGTCCCGGCAGCGATCCGCTGCTTGCTTTGAGCAATCGCGAACTGGAGATTTTTACTTTGCTGGTCAAGGGACACCCACCGGAAGATTTGGCGCGATTGCTCCATGTGAGTCCCAAGACGATCTACACCCATCGAGATCGGATTCGCAACAAACTCGGGATTAGAAACGATGTCGAAATGACACACTTGGCTATCCGTTATCGGCTGTTGAAGGAAACGACACTCTGATCGTTTCATCGCGGTGCCGAATGGCCGTTCACCCGTGGGTTACTACGAACGCGATGAGACTCGACGATGTCTTGAATGCTACCCAGGCTCTCGCCGCCGCCGGCAACGATCCAGTCGTCGCCGAGGACTTGGTCAAGCGGTTTCTGGCCATCCTTGCCGCCGCTCACACCGACCTGAACACAGCAGAAGCCATGCGAGATGTGAAGCGATTTCAAACCTGCGTACATCGCTTATGCTCAGGCGGTCTCTATCTCGGTTTCGAGCGGGTTGGAACCGCCGCGCGAACCCTGGAATTCCGCCTCACCAACCACGCGCCTTCAAAGGAGATTGCAGAGGCACTGGCGGAACTCAATGAGACGATCCAAGCCGCTTTGGAACTTGGTGAGGCCGCAGTGCTCGCCAAGCTGGCGCACAGCGCCAATACATTGACTCACTGACATAAAGATTCACTGACTCACTGACTCACTGACTCATTGACTCACGGTTAAAATCAACATAACCCGGCGGACGACAGGAGCACGTCCACGATTTTCCCACCCGAGGATGGGAAGTCACCGAGCACCTGGCGGTGCCGCAAAGCAAAGATAGTGAACGGCATTGACCGCGAAATGAATGGCAACGGCATAATGAATTCGCCCGGTCAGGTAGTACGCGACTCCATAACCGAAGCCCGCCACGGTCGCCAGCAACATGAAAGCAGTACCGCCCCCAACATGCGCCCCACCGAACAGCAGGGACGCGGCGATAATCCCCAACGGCGCGGCCCGTGACCACCCCCGGTTGATGAAGCCCCGAATCAGCGCTGTTTGCACGATCCCCCGAAAGAAGCTTTCTTCCAGCACGCAGGTGAACAACAGATTGTCGGCAAGCCGGTAGGCCAGAACCGGCAGCGATCCAAACGCCCACCCCGGCCGCACGAAACCGAGCGCCAGCGCCAGAGAAACCAGCACCAGCAAAGTGGCTCCCAGGATCAGGGCAAACGTCAGCCGGGGCCGGTCTCGGCCGAACCACCCCGACCAAGGCGCTACCGGCGTCAGGACCAACGGCGGCACCAAGCCCAGCAGGATCAGCTTTTCGGGGGAAAACCAAACGACGGGCGGGTTCCCCACTCCCGGAGCTTCCATCACAGGCACGGGGGCGAATCCCGGCAACAGCCGAAATCCCAAAGCCAGCACGATCAGCACATAGAGCGCCCAACCCACAACCTGCCAGACCGGCCGGTGAATCCGTTTGAGCGACACCGCCAGGCCAGCGGCGAGCGCCAGGATCGGGAACGCCGTTGGCCCAATCCCGCCTTGGAAGATCAACAGGACCCATGCTCCACTAAGCGCGCCCGCGCCGGCGAGCACGGCGATCCGCCAGCCGGCGACCAGGCCCGTCCAGTACAGCCCGCCCCCACCGAGCAACAGGATCGACAACATCATCGCGGACTCAGGTGGCGGGAATCGCCACGACCGGCGCATCCAATCCCACCAGCGTCTCATAAACCGCGTTGATCAGCTCCTCCTCACTGAGAGGCTTGACGAGCACGCCGTTCGCGCCCGCCGCCATCGCGCGATCATGGGTGGGCCGATCCGCACTGGCCGTAAACGCCAGGATGGGAAGGCCAGCGCCGGCGGATCGGGCGCGGATGGCCTGTATAGCGGCGATGCCATCGGTCCCTGGCATCTGAATATCCATGAGGATCAGTCGCAAGTCCGAACAGACCGCTTTCCGTGTCGCCTCGTCGCCGTCGCTGGCCTCTAAAACCCGCAGACCGTGCCGACGCAATTGACCAATCATAATCTCACGGTTGATCTCGAAGTCTTCGACCACCAACACGGTTTTGCCGGTGAGAAAGTGTCGTCGCCATCGATGATGAGGGATGGTTTTCGCTTCCAACCGCACATTGGCGAACAACGGGCTGAGTTCGGCGTACAACGCCGCCCGGGTGATGGCCGCATTGAGTACGAGACTGATACCGTTTTGGCCCAGCACGGATTGCGCCGGCGGCAGAGGCCCTGTTTCCAAGCTGATAATGTGTTGCGCCCAGCCATGCCAGCGTTCGATTTGTCCTGGCAGGGTTTGAATCGACAGGGTGGATAGATTTTGAGCCACGAGCAAGTGGTAGCCGATGGCCGGAGGAGATCGCTGATCCAGTATCGCCACCGGGCCTGGCTGTTCCGTTACCGTCAGTCCCAGGTTTTCGAGGCGGCAGCGAACCGATTCGCGGAAACTGGAGCGATCGTCGACCACCAGGGCACGCCGCTTCCTCAGCATACCGAGGGGGAACCGAACCGCGCGCGGATTCGGATCGATTTGGTTGAACGGCAGGGTTACCGTGAAGGTCGTGCTTTGCCCCGGACGGCTTTCGACACCGATGTGACCGTTGAGAACGTCGCAGTAACCCTTGACGATCGACAATCCCAGCCCGGTGCCGTCGTAGCGGCGATTAAGAGCGCCATCCACTTGTTCGAACGGCGCGAAAATCGCCGACATCTGGTCGGCGGGAATGCCGCAACCGGTATCTTGAACCTGTAGGCGGATCGGTGTCGGACCGTTGGTTAGGCTAGACAGTGTGCTCAGTCGAATACAGATGCCGCCTGCTTCCGTGAATTTCACCGCGTTGGCAATCAGATTGGCCACGATCGCGCGAAGCGCGCGGCTGTCGCCCCAAGCGGTGGCTGGCGCGCGTGGCTCGACGATGACATCCAGATACAGGCGCTGCCGGGCCGCCAGCGGCGCAACCGTCTCGACCACCTGCTCAATCTCGTCCCAGAGGTTCAGTAGCTCGAAATGGGGAGTGTATTTGCCGCGCTCCAACTGAGTGAAATCGAGAATGTCGCTGATGGTGTCGTACAGTGTCCGCACCGCCCCCAGCAGGGTCTGGATCGTCCGTTCCTCGTCAGGACCGTGGGCAACGTGCAGCAACTGTTCCGCCAGCCCTTGGATCGAGTACAACGGGGTGCGTATTTCATGCGAGACCGTGGCCAGAAACAGGCTCTTGGCCTGACTGGCCTGCTCGGCGTTTTGGGTTTGCACCCGCAACCGGGCCAATACCTGGTCGTATTCGCCGCGTACCTTGGCAAGTTCGTTTTCGAGCCGGGCTTGCTCGCCCGCGATGGTCTCGACCAACAGATTCACCCCGTCCTGTAGGATGCCGATTTCATTGACTTCGGTTCGGGGTAATCGTACTGACAGATCACCACCTTTGATCCGCTCGATGGCCCAGGCGGTCCGCCGGAGGGAATGAGCCAGCCGGTAACCGGTCCAGCAGGCCAGGATAAGTCCGAACACGAAAGTGATCGAAACCAACCCAATGTTACGCAGGAAACGCTGGGCCTGCTCGATTTGCACGGGTGATGTTGCAAGCTCCAGTTCAACCGCGCCCAGATAGCGTTTTTCCAGGGGAACCGGCGCCGGCAGCGCCAGCGGTTCCAGATAGATGGGGGCTACGAAGCGCTGTCGGTCGGCGGGAAATGCGTTCGGAGACAGCAGAGGATCTCCGTCCAGCAGCGCCGGATCCGGGACCGCCGGGCTGGGGCCGGCGTACAAAATCCGCTGATCCTTGCCGAAAACCGTGACCCGCATAACCTCGGTGCCCAGCACTGTCGCAGCCGGCCTCACCATGGCTTGAATCAGGGTGGGAAGCTGCTCGGTGGTACCGGTGAGTAGCGGGTATTCGAGGTTGGCGGCCAGTTGGGCGGCCAGCAGGGTTCCCTGCCGGTGCAAGGTCTGATGGCCCTGCGCCACATTGTCCCGATACGCCAGCACCACCAGGATCAAGGTGACGATCAGCGTCGGAGCGATCGCCACGATCATAATCTGGGCACGAATCGAGAGACGGCGGTAAATCTTACTGAGCATGGGCGTTCCAGGTAGCTGGAATCACAATGGAAAGGACGCTGGCCACAGTCGGGTTGACGACCACCCGAGTTGCCTCCGAATAAGCCGGAGCGGGAACCGTGCCACCCGCCAAGCGCTGAGCGACCGCCACGATCTGCGCGGGCAAGCGGTCGAGGTCGGGAACGGCGGCCGCCAGCACACCCGCGCGCACGTAGTCGGCGGTAGGACCACCAAAGGTTGGTACCATCTGGCGGATGGTCATCAACAGAATTGGTTTCAGGGACCAGGCGTTGATGAGTTGAAGGTCGGGAAGCAACAGTACGGCGTCGAGC
>JBATDL010000120.1:0-6627 GCA_049663445.1 Candidatus Competibacter sp. | reverse complement strand
GAGGCGGGACAGTTCGCCGTAGCCGTCCATCGCCAGGATGCCGGCGCCGAGGCTGCCAAACGCCAGCGCGACAATACCGGCCGAACGGCCGTGGCGGCGGAACAACCAGGCCGCCGCCACCGCGCCGATGCTAAAGGTGAAGACCGAGGCTCCGATCCAGGGCACGACGTTGCGGACGATCTCGAACGGCGAGGAGTCATTCGAGAATGCCCCGGCGATCCGCTCGCCGCCCATCAGAACCACCAAAAGCAACGCGCCGCCGACCGCCGCCATTCCCCACGCGAGGCGGATGAGGATTTCCGGCTCCATCCGCTGAATTTCCACCGCCGCGAACAGTGCCAGCGCGGGGAATACCGGCAAGATATAGGATGGCAATTTGGAACCCGACACGCTGAAAAACAGGAAAATGAATGCGGCCCAGATCAACAACAACCGCCGTGGTTGCAGCGTTCCCGGTTCCCCCTCGTGTCGCCAGCCGTCGCGGAGTCGGGCTGCGATAAACGGCAGCCACGGCATCACCCCAAACAGCAGGATGGGAATGAAGTACCACCAAGCGCCCTCACGCCGATGCACCTTGGTCAGAAAGCGCGCGAAGTGTTCGTGAATGAAAAAGAAGCGGGCGAATTCATCGTTGGCCAGCGACACGGCGACGAACCAGGGGACGGTGATCAGCAGCAGCAGCACCAAACCCTTCCCAACATGCAGGCGGGTCAACAATCGCCAGTCGTGCTCAATCAGAATGTAGATCGCCAGCACCGCGCCGGGCAGCACGACGCCGATCAGGCCCTTACTCAGCACGGCCAGCGCCATCGCCGCCCAGACGACCAGCATCCAGTTGCGATTCTCCGTCGGCGTCGCGCTGGGGTGCTGGGCATGCAGAAATCCGAGCAAACCGACGGTAAGAAACGCGGCCAAACCCGCGTCCAGAGTGTTGATATGGGCATTGATGACGAACCCGGTACATCCTCCCAGCGCCGCCGCTGCCGCCAGACCGGTTTCCTCGCTGAACAAGCGGCGACCGGTCCAAAACATCAGCAGCACACAGCCGAAAGCGGTGGTCGCCGGCCACCAGCGCGCGCCCCATTGGCTCTCGCCGAATACTCGGAACGCCGCCGCCGTCGCCCAGTACTGCAAGGGCGGCTTCTCGAAATATTTGAGGTCGTTCAAGCGTGGCGTCACCCAATCCCCGGACAGCGCCATCTCGCGGGGGATTTCGGCGTAACGCCCCTCGTCGGGGTTGGCCAACTTCCGGTATTCGAGGTTACTGAACCAGATCAGGGTAAAAATCAGCAGCAACCCCAGCAGCAGCCACCGGGAAAAACCGGAAGATTTCAGGGAATGCGAATCCATGGTGATTTTTATGCTCACGATCACAAAACAAAAGTTTCAGACGCGATGAAGGCGCTGATCATCTTTCGCGTCCTTGGCGGTAGCGAAAGACGAGGCCGGCTCCGTCATGCCGCTCATGCAGACTCAACACGCCCCCCAGACGGATCGCCGCTTCCCGAGCGATCGTCAATCCGAGTCCGCTCCCTTCGCCGCCGGTGCCGGGCATCCGATAGAAAGCATCGAGAACCCGCTCGCGTTCTGAGATTGGAATCCCGGGGCCATTATCCACGACTTCAATGATATCGCCCCTCTCATCGGATAGAAGTCGAAGCGTCACTTCACCGCTTTCCGGCGTGTATTTCAGGGCATTTTCCAGCGCATTACTCACAATCAGCCGCAGCACTTCCCAAGAACCACGCACGAAAAGCGGTGCGGTTTCCTCAAGGCCCAAGTCGATACCTTTAGCCTCGGCCAATGGCAGACGTTCGGCCATCAGTTCGCGCGCCATCACCGAAACGTCGACCGCTGACGCTTCGGCGGCGCTGGCCTGGGTTCGTGCCAGGCTGAGCAACTGTTCAGTCAGATGGCGTGCACGCTCAATACCCTCCTGAAGCGGAATCACACGCTCACGCATGGCATCCAGTGACCCTGCGTGCAGCAGGTTCTGAGCCTGTAACGACAGTGCGGTCAGCGGGCTTCGAAGCTCATGGGCAGCGTCAGCGACGAAACGCCGTTGCTGCCCGATCAAGAGATTGACCCGCGCCAGCAAGCGATTGATGGCATGCACAAAAGGGGTGATTTCATCCGGGAGGCCATCGTCGGGAATAGCTTGAGGCCGATCCGCCGGTTGCTCGTCTAGACTTTTGGAGAGCCGGGTAATAGGCGTGAGTTCACTACGAACAATCCGCACGATCAGCCCTACGAGCAAAGGAATAAGGAGTAACAAGGGGATCAGGGTACGCAGGCCGCTGTCGATGGCGATTTCATCACGCGCCTCGGTGAGTTGAGCGACCACCCTGCGCTCTCCTGTTTCTGTATCTTGAACAAATACCCGAAGATCCCCGGAGCCGGTGCCCAAGGTGTGCAAGCCCGGCGACAGCTCGCCAGCAAACCAGGCCGACCCTGCGCCTCGCGGCAGATGAACCCAGGCAGGCATTGAGTCTCGTGGCAGATGGATGACGATAATACGGGATTCGGGATCGCTGATCGGGACATTCTCGACATCTCGACGCGGCAACTTTGGCAATGGAAATTTGCCCGTGTCACTGACATCGAGCATGGCAATCTGCCGTAGCATGTCGTCCTGAAATTCCTTTGCTTCGAAATACGCAAGGTTGAAAGAAGCTAAAGCCGCCACCAGACCGGCGAGCACGATAGCGCCTCCCAACGTCATCGACAGATGCCGCTGCAAGGATCGTTTCATCTTGGCTTCTCCACCATCCATCCAGCACCGCGGACATTTTTGATGATGTTGGAACCCAGCTTCTTGCGCACACCGTGAATCAGGAAGTCCACCGCATTGCTCTCCACCTCTTCGTTCCAGCCATAGATGCGCTCCTCCAGTTCGGCGCGCGAGAGAATCGCGCCGGGTTTCAGCAAGAGCGCCTGCAGCAGAGCAAACTCACGCGCACTCAGCTTCTCCACAGCATCGCCGCAGCGTGCTTGGCGGGTGGTCGGGTCGAGGGTCACCTGACCATTGGTGAGCAACGGTGCGGCCTGTCCGCCCTGACGGCGGATAATCGCACGCAACCGGGCAAGCATTTCATTGAGATTGAAAGGTTTTACCAGGTAGTCATCGGCTCCGAAATCCAACCCTTTGATCCTATCGTCGATACCATCGCGAGCGGTAATGACGATAACTGGCACCGTATTTCCTGTCTGCCGCAAATGACGCAACACTTCCAAACCATCACGTTTGGGCAGGCCGAGATCGAGCAAAACGGCCTGGTGCTCAGCGCTTTCGAGCACACGGCCCGCCGTCACGCCATCCTTCACCCAATCCACGGCATAAGCGGCATCCTTGAGAGCGACGGACACCGCTTCACCGATCATCGGATCATCTTCGACCAGCAGGATACGCATGATCATGCTCGCAGTTGATCAAGGTACGTCATTCTCTCACCCAGCCTCTTCGGATCAACCCGGCACATATCGTCCGATAGGGCGGAAGCAGAAGACGCATCAACGACGGGATCAGCCAGCGCTCTTGGCTTACAGTGAGCCCAGCGCTGCATAGCGCCACAAACGCAGCGCCGAAAATATCCAGCGGAAAATGTACGCCCAGATAGATGCGCGCCCAAGCCACTGGAATTCCCAGCAACACGAGTGCCCAACCTGCGCTCCGAAATTGCTTATGCAACAGCAGGCTGAAGGCAATGGCCCAGATCAGGGTCAGGTGATCGCTCGGGAACGAACTGTCCCGAACATGCGTGATCAAAGTCTGACCGATGCCAATCTCGAACGGACGAGGGTGATACCAGATCAGACCGAACACCTGGTTGATCAGCAACCCGATCAACCCCGAAACCATTGCGGCGATCAGAACCCGCCGCGTTGCAGAGGATCCCCGAAGCCAGCCGATGACCAGCCCCACCGGTATAATCCAGATCAGTCCATCCGCCAATAATGTGGCGGTAACGACCGCCACACCCGAGGTGTTTTGCCCGGCGTTGAGCAGCAGAAACAGCGATTGATTCAGTTGTTCCACACCGATTCCTGATCGCGGTTGTCAGAGCGCTTCGCTTGCCGGTCGCGGCAGCACGTCCCGCCGGGTAATGCTCAAATAAGTCACCAAACCCGTGATGGCCGAAAGAAAGATTGCGCTCGTAATCACCGTACCCAGACCTAGGCCACCCTCGGAAACGGGTTGCGATAGATAATCGCCAAACGATGCACCGAGTGGCCGCGTCAAGATATAGGCGATCCAGAACGTCAAAACGGCATTGGCCTTGAAACCGTAATAGGCAAGGGCGACGATACTGATCAGCGCACCAAACATCAGCGTCGAGTTGGCATAGCCGAGATTTGAACCTTCCGCAGCCAAGTCGCCTGCCGCAGTGCCCAGCGCGAATGTGAATAGAATGGCCGCCCAATAAAACAGTTCGCGTTTTGTCGTAAAAATGGTGTGGATCGACAGCGTTTTCTCGCTCGCATACCAGACCGCGAATGTCACTAGCAAGGCTAGGCCGAAAGCGATGGTCGTCGTTTCCAATGCAACGCCGAAGTTGTCCACGAGGTTATCAGTGATTAGCGTACCCACTACGCTGATCAGCACGACCGCCAACCAATACAGCCACGGCACATATTTTTTGGCACGCACCTGCACGACCAGGAAAACTGCTAACAGCACACTCATAACAATCGAGGTGCCGGTCAGGCCGAAATGCAAATTGAAGTTGAGAAAGTCAGCAGCGGTCTCGCCGACGGTGGTTGCCATGATCTTGATGATCCAGAAGTAAAGCGTAACTTCCGGGACCTTGTTCAGCATCTGCATCGTATCTTCGCGCGCGCGCGTCTGCATTTCGATTCTCCCGTGGACTTTCAGTAGTATCTGTTCCGATTCATGAGATGGGAAACCCTTTTCCATCCATGATGAATCACTCATTCAGGCCGCGTGGATATTCGCGACATGATGAAGATAATAATAAAGAATTAGGAAAGAATTAGCCGATGAATATCAGCAGAAAGTTTCCGAGAAAGAAGGTGGGATAGTGATAACCGAGTAGCTTCCGAGCATAACGCTTCTTATTGCGTATCTAGAAAATCGAGCGGATCTCGCCTTGTTGCTGGTGCAACGCCATTACCTTCGATAAATAATCGATGCCAAAGCGCAAACTGGAGCAGACGCAATAATTTCTGTCTGATTTTGCTTGACGGTTGCTGGTGCTGTGCAGCAATGAGTTGCTGAATGCCCGCAGGCATAAACCATTCGCGAATGCCGGCATTGCCCAGCAGCACTCGCTCCAGTCTGGGCAACCGCGTTCCACTCGGCCATTGATCGACTGGCACCGAAAGTCCTCGTTTACGCAGTTGTAGATGGTCCACCGGCAACCAGCGCTGCGCCCAGCGCCGCAAAAATATTTTGCCTTGCCGACCTTGAATCTTCAGCCGATCCGGCAACGCCAAGCCAAATTCAATGATCCCATGATCCAGTAAAGGCACGCGCGCTTCCAATCCCCAAGCCATAGTCATTCGATCGGTTTTGACCAGGTAACGATCTGGCAACACCGTATCTATATCAACGGCTTGCATCCGCTGTAAATCACTCCAGGTTTTCGGCGCTGCTTGCCATGAATCGATAAAAGGTTGCCGCCAAGTCATGTTGGCATGTGCCAAACGACTATTGAAAATGGTTTTCACCTCAGCCGGGGTAAATCCGGGTTTTGTACGAAACCCGCCTGAGCCCGGCCCACGTAAATTTTTCAGGAAGCGTTGCAGATAAATCTTTCGATAGCGGCTATAACCGGCAAAAGCCTCATCACCACCGTCGCCGCTAAACACCATCTTGACATCGGCCGCTGCTCGCTCAGCCAAGTATGACAGGGCTAGACCCGCGTAATCATCAATCAGTTCATCCGCCGCCCAGACCATGTGCGGCATTCGTTCAAAGACCGCCTGCTCATCGAGTTCGATTGTTACATGTTCAACTTGGAAATGCTGGGCAATGCGCTGGGCATCACTCAGTTCATTGAACACATCGCTACCTGGAAATCCAATCGAATAAGTTCGTAGGGGTTCGGCACCGGCTGCTTTGGTGAGCGCCAGTAACGTCGCGGAATCGATGCCACCCGAAAGAAACAAACCAAAAGGCACGTCAGAACGCAGATGCTTGCGCATGACATCAGTCATCAATGTATCGAACCGCTCCGCAGCATCTTCAAAGTCATTTGCTCGAGGTTCAATCCATTGTGGTGCCCAATAACGCCAACGGCGACAGTGGCCACTGGAATCAATTAACATCGCTTCACCCGGTAACAGGCGTTCAATATCTTGGCAAAGCGTAGTGTCGGTCGCGGCAAACCCACTTTGCAGATACTGCACCAAGCCCGCTGGGTCTACCAATGGGCAATGTTGTTTCTGTAGCGCAAACAAAACTTTTAGCTCGGAGCCAAAATACGTGCCCTCCGTCATCCGCGCGATAAAAAGTGGCTTGATGCCCAATCGGTCACGGGCTAAGAAGCTGTACAAAAACTAACACATTGATATTATTATAGTATTTTTGATAAAATGAGCCAAAATCCGGCGATTATTTTAATTTCAGAGATTCTATTCGAGGTGCTGTATGGCTTGGCCAAAAGA
>JBATDL010000119.1:0-10084 GCA_049663445.1 Candidatus Competibacter sp. | reverse complement strand
TTGCTGGCCTGCTGGACACCGTTATGGGCACTGGCGTTGCTGCTGCGTGCCACGGCATCGCTGTCCGTAACGGTGCGGATCGCCGCTCTGCTGGGATTGTTAGGCGTGGGTGGGTTCTACCTGGCGTTGGGCGACCCGACGATTTGGTGGAGCCTGGTGCTTGACGGTCTGCGACAGGGATTGATGACGTTGCCGTCGGGCGAACGGGCCACGTTGGAGCAATTGCTGGAACTGTTGCGGAGCTGGGCGCCGTTGCTGCCGGGGCAGGTGGTCAGCGCGACGCTATTATTCGTACTGGCGGGATTGCTGCTCGGCCGCTGGTGGCAGGCGCTGCTGTTCAATCCGGGCGGTTTTCGCCCCGAATTTCATCAACTGCGGTTGGGACGCCCGCTAGCGCTGCTGGCGCTGGCGCTGTTCGGCGCGGCGCTGTTGTCCGGCTGGCCGGTCCTGAGCAATCTGGTGTTGGTGCTGGGAACGCTCTACAGCGTGCAAGGCATCGCCGTGACACACGCTCTGGTCTTCAAGCTGCGGCTCTCGCCGGCCTGGTTGCTGCTGCTTTACCTGTTCCTGGTTCCGCTACTGTCGCAACTGGTCATGGCACTGGGTATCACCGATACCTGGGCCGATTTCCGGACCCGCGTTCGGCCGCGTCCGAGCAAACCCTGAACTCTCTTTACAACACGCATCGAAGCGTACATCGGAGTCTGACGATGGAAATCATTTTGCTGGAAAAAATCACCAACCTGGGCGGTCTGGGTGATCGGATCAATGTTAAGCCGGGCTACGCTCGCAACTTCCTGCTTCCAAAAGGCAAGGCCACCGCAGCCACCCCGGCCAATCTCGCCCGGTTCGAGGCCCGTCGCGCCGAGCTGGAACGGGTTGCCGCCGAGTTGCTGGCCAGAGCCAAGTCCCGTGCCGAGCAACTCGCCGAGTTGATTGTCACCTTGTCGGTCAAGACCGGTAGCGAAGGCCGGCTGTTCGGCTCGGTCGGTTCCGCCGACATCGCCAACGCGGTGTCGGCCGCCGGGATCGAATTGCAGAAGAATGAGATCCGCTTGCCGACCGGTTCGATCCGTCAGATCGGTGAGTACGATGTGGATCTTCTGCTGCACCCCGAAGTGAAGACCCAGATCCGGGTCAACATCATCGCCGAAGTCTAAGCCGCAGCCGGCGCCGGGGATTTGAACTAGACTCAAACCATCCCCGCGCGGGCAACGCCTGCAGGCCGGCGCTGTATCGAGCGTCTTGTACCCATCCCCCCGCGGGAATTTCGTGGCCGTGCCGCCGGACTATTGCGGCGGGCGGCGGATCGCCGGTTGTTTCCGAGAGTTCCGTCATGCTGCCCGTTTCCCCGTTTCCCCACCGTAAGGACGCCGCCACCGAGGCGCTGCGGGTGCCGCCGCATTCGCTGGAGGCCGAACAGGCCGTGCTGGGCGGCCTGATGCTGGATAACGCCACCTGGGATCAGGTGGCCGACCGGCTGGATGAACACGATTTCTACCGCGCCGATCACCGGCTGATCTTTCGCGCCGTTCGCCGGCTGGCTGAAGAGGGCAAGCCGTTCGATCTGCTGACCCTGGCGGAATGGTTGGAGGATCACAACGAACTGGAGGAAGGCGGGGGCTTTGCCTATCTGGGCGTGCTGGCGCGGGATACGCCGAGCGCCGCCAACGTCCGCGCCTACGCCGACATCATCCGCGAGCGAGCGATCCGCCGCGAGTTGATTCGTACCGCCACCGAGATCGCCGACAGCGCCTACGATCCCAAGGGCCGCGACAGCAAGGAATTGCTGGACGATGTCGAGAAAAAGGTGTTTGCCATTGCCGAACGCGGTTTCCGCGCCCGCGAAGGTTTCGCCAATATCAAGGATTTGCTGGCGCGCACGGTGGAGCGGATCGATCTGCTGTTCCAGCGCGACAATCCGATCACCGGTCTTCCTACCGGCTGGTCCGATTTCGACGACAAAACCGCCGGTCTCCAGCGCGGTGATCTCATCGTTGTCGCCGGGCGGCCGTCGATGGGCAAGACCGCCTTTGCCATGAACATCGCCGAGTACGCGGCCATTCAGGCCAAGTGTCCGGTGGCGGTGTTCAGCATGGAAATGCCAGGCGAGAGCCTGATCATGCGGCTGATGTCGTCGCTGGGGCGGATCGAACAGCATCGGGTGCGAACCGGGCGGTTGGAGGAAGAGGACTGGCCGCGGCTGACTTCGGCGGTCACCATGCTGTCGGAGGCGCGGCTGTTCATCGACGACAGCTCCAATCTGAGCCCGAACGAACTGCGGGCGCGGGCGCGGCGCCTGCACCGGCAGGAAGGGCAACTGGGCCTGATCGTGGTGGATTACCTGCAACTGATGCAGGTGCCGGGCACCAACGAGAACCGCGCCACCGAGGTTTCGGAGATTTCCCGCGCGCTCAAGTCCCTGGCCAAGGAGCTGTCGGTGCCGGTGCTGGCGCTGTCGCAGCTCAACCGCACGCTGGAACAGCGCGGCGACAAGCGGCCGATCATGTCGGATCTGCGGGAATGCGTGACGGGCGATACCCAGGTCATGCTCGCCGACGGGCGGCGGGCGCCTGTCCGGGAACTGGTCGGCACACAACCCAATGTACTGGCCTTATCGGAAGAAAGGCGGGTGATCCAGGCCAGAAGCGATCGGGTATGGTCGGTCGGAATCAGACCCGTATTCCGTGTTTCGCTGGCCAGCGGACGGCAAATTCGGGCAACCGGCCGGCATCGCTTGTACGGTGCGAACGGTTGGGTTCAGGTTTCGGACTTGGCGATGGGTGATCGTTTGGCGGTGGCGCGTGTGGTGCCCGAGCCGGAAAATCTGGCGGTTTGGCCAGACGCTCACGTTATTTTACTCGGTCATCTGGTCGGCGACGGCAGCTACCTCAAACATCAACCGCTTCGCTATACCACAGCTTCCGAAGAGAACAGTGAAGCTGTTCGCGAGGCAGTCGAGACTTTTGGTGTAACAGTTAACCGCCATCCCGGGCGTGGTAACTGGCATCAACTGGTCTTTTCCGGCAATGGCAACCGCTGGCGGCCGCAAGGCGTCAATCTGTGGCTGCGGAATTTGGGCATTTTCGGCCAGCGCTCTCACGAAAAACGGTTACCCGCCGAGGTATTCAGACTGGGCAATGCCCAGCTTGCACTGTTGCTTCGGCAGCTTTGGGCAACCGATGGCAGTATTACAGTTCGTCCAGTCGACCGGAAAGGCTCTTCGCGGGTGTATTTCAGTACCGCAAGTCGGGGATTGGCGGAAGATGTGGCAGCCTTGCTGCTGCGGTTTGGTATCGTTGCCCGCCTCCGGTCAGTGATCTGTCGTCATGGTCTGCATCCCGTTCACACAGTGGATGTGTCCGGCACGAACCAGCAGAGGCTGTTTCTCGAAAAGATAGGAGCCTTCGGCCCGCGTTGCCGGCCGGCGGAAGAACTCGCCGCGCGGCTGAATGCGATCCAGGTCAATCCCAATGTGGATACCTTGCCGCAGTCCGTGTTCTCCGAGGTCCGCGCTCTAGCTCTAATGCGGGTGCAGGGCATCACGCACAGGCAGATGGCCGTGCTGCGTGGAACGGCCTATGGCGGGAGCGCACATTTCCGTTTTGCTCCTTCGCGAGGCGCGATCCAAAGCTACGCTGAATTACTACAGGATGAGAGTTTAACGCGATGGATAGCAGCGGATGATGTGTTCTGGGATCGAGTTGTAAGCGTTCAACCCGATGGGGAAGAGGAAGTGTTCGACTTGACCGTTCCCGGTCCGGCCTCATGGCTGGCGGACGGGATCGTTAGCCATAATTCGGGCGCAATCGAACAGGACGCGGACCTGATCTGCTTTATCTACCGCGATGAAGTCTACAATCCCGACAGTCCCGACAAGGGCGTCGCCGAGATTATCATCGGCAAACAGCGCAACGGTCCCATCGGGATCACCCGCCTGACCTTCCTGGGGCAGTACACCCGCTTCGAGAGTTATGCCCCTGAATCCTACTCGGCAGGTTCCGCTTATGAGTCGAGCAACCACGGTGCGCCTCGATCTGGGGGCGCTGGCTCACAATTTGCGACGAGTCCGGGCGGCGGCGCCGGGTCGACGGGTGGCGGCCGCCGTTAAAGCCGAAGGCTACGGCCACGGCCTGATCCGAACCGCTCGCGCGCTGGATGCCGATGCTTTCGCAGTGGCCTGTGTCGAAGAAGCGCTGGCCTTGCGCGAAGCCGGCATCGACCGGCGGATTTTGCTGCTGGAAGGGGTGTTCGAGGCGGACGAGTTGCCATTGTGCGCCCGTCATGCCCTGGACATCGCCGTCCACCAGCCCGAACAATTGCGGATGCTGGAACTCGCCCGGTTGGAACGGCCGCTGCGGATCTGGCTGAAGATCGACAGCGGGATGCACCGTCTGGGTCTGGCGCCGGAAACGACGTCGGTGGCCTTCCAGCGCTTGCGCGACTGTCCGGCTGTACAACCGGAAATCGGTCTGATGAGCCATCTGGCGCGGGCCGACGAGCGGGATTGCGACTACACCCGCCAGCAACTCCAAACCTTCGAAGCCGCCATCGCCGGCCTGCCGGGCGAGCGTTCGCTGGCCAATTCCGCCGGCATTCTGGGTTGGCCGGACACCCATTTCGACTGGGTGCGGCCGGGCATCATGCTGTACGGCGCTTCTCCCTTCGTGAACAGTCTGGCGCCCGACGAGGATTTGCGTCCGGTGATGAGCTTCCACACCCGATTGATCGCCATCCGGCGGTTGCGCCGGGGCGAACCGGTCGGCTACGGCGGAACCTGGCTTTGTCCCGAGGATATGGACGTGGGCGTGGCGGCGGCCGGCTACGGCGACGGTTATCCGCGCCACGCGCCGTCGGGAGCACCGGTGCTGATCAACGGCCGCGCGGCGGCATTGGTCGGCCGAGTGTCGATGGACATGATCACGCTGGATTTGCGCCAGCATCCCGAAGCACGGATCGGCGATCCGGTGCTGCTGTGGGGCGAAGGGTTGCCGGTGGAACGGATCGCCCAGGCCGCCGGCACGATTTCCTACACCCTGCTGTGCGGGGTAACGGCGCGGGTGCGGCGCGAAGTGATTCCCGTGCCGTCGACCGATGGTTAGCAAGGCCCGCACGGTCTATGTGTGCGCCGAGTGCGGGGCGCAGGCCAGCAAGTGGGCGGGCCAGTGTGGCGACTGCGGGGCCTGGAACACCCTGCAGGAGGCTGCGGCGGTTCCGGTGGGAGGGAAGAGTCCGTTCGCCGGCTATGCCGGTCAGGCGGCGGCGGAAGTGCGCACTCTCGCCGAGGTGGACGCAGTGGCGGAAATTCGCCAGTCCTGCGGTAATGGCGAGCTGGACCGGGTGCTGGGCGGCGGCCTGGTCGATGGCTCGGTGACGCTGATCGGTGGCGATCCGGGTATCGGCAAGTCTACTTTGCTGTTGCAGGTGCTGGCCGAACTGGCGGCGCGTAACCGAACGCTGTACGTCAGCGGCGAAGAGTCGCCGCAACAAATCGGCCTGCGTGCGCAGCGGCTGGGTCTGGCGCGCGACCGCCTGCGGCTGTTGCCGGAGATCAACGTCGAGCGAATTCTGGCCACCGCCGAGATCGAACAACCGCAGGTGATGGTGATCGATTCGATTCAGACCGTGTTCACCGAACGGCTGCAATCGGCGCCGGGTTCGGTGGCGCAGGTGCGGGAGAGCGCGGCGCAACTGGTGCGCTACGCCAAGGCCGGTGGCGCGGCGCTGTTCCTGGTCGGTCACGTCACCAAGGAGGGCGCCATCGCCGGGCCGCGAGTGCTGGAGCATATGGTGGACACCGTGCTGTATTTCGAGGGCGATCCCAGTGGCCGGCTGCGCGTGCTGCGAGCGGTGAAGAACCGCTACGGGCCGGTCAACGAGCTGGGCGTGTTCGCCATGACCGAACGCGGCTTGAAAGAGGTCAGCAATCCATCGGCGATCTTTCTGTCGCGCCACGACACGCCGGTGGCCGGCAGTGTGATCATGGTGACGCGCGAAGGTACCCGACCGCTGCTGGTGGAAATCCAGGCGCTGGTGGACGAGTGCCACGGTGGCCACCCGCGCC
This sequence comes from Candidatus Competibacter sp., assembly GCA_049663445.1. Taxonomy (GTDB): domain Bacteria; phylum Pseudomonadota; class Gammaproteobacteria; order Competibacterales; family Competibacteraceae; genus Competibacter. The sequence goes on along the minus strand of JBATDL010000119.1, from coordinate 4,020 downwards.
GGGTGACACTGGGACTGGAACAGAACCGCTTGGCGATGCTGCTGGCGGTGCTGCACCGGCACGGTGGAGTGGCGATGTACGATCAGGATGTCTACGTCAACGCGGTCGGCGGGGTGCGGATCAACGAGACGGCGGCCGATCTGGCGGTGCTGCTGGCGGCGCTGTCGAGTTTTCGCAACCGACCGCTGCCGATTGATCTGGTGGTGTTCGGCGAAGTTGGGCTGGCCGGGGAAATCCGCCCGGTGCCGAACGGCGAGGAGCGGCTGCGGGAGGCAGCCAAGCACGGTTTCAAGCAGGCCATCGTGCCGCGCGCCAACCTGCCCCGGCGCGGCGGGCGGATGGAAGGGCTGGAGGTGCGCGGCGTCAGCCGGTTGGCCGAGGTGATGGGGGAGATCTGAGTGTCGCCCGGCGGCGCTATCGCTCGACCGCCACCCACCCCCAGCGCTCTGGAATGAAGATTTCATGCGGGTTGAAGCGGGTCTTGTAGGCCATCTTGTCGCATTGCTCGATCCAGTAGCCCAGATACACCCACGGCAAGCCCAGCCGTCGCGCTTCGGCGATCTGCCACAGAATCGCGTAAGTTCCGAGTCCGCGCGCTTCCTGGAGGGGGTCGAAAAAGGTATAGACCGCCGACAGGCCCTCATCCAGCCGGTCCACCACCGCCACCGCCAGCAACTCCCGGTCGAGGCGGAATTCGTACAGCCAGGTCGAGCACCAGCGCGAGGTCACGAACGACCAGTAGTTCTCCGGGCTGGCGGGGTCCATGCCACCGCCGGCATGGCGGGTCCCGATGTAGCGGGCGAACAGGTCGAAATGCTCGGCGTCGAATTCGGTCGGCAGCACTCGCGCCCGCAGGTCCTGGTTGCGGTTCCACAGCCGCCGCTGCGAGCGGTTTGGTTGAAACCGCTCCACCGGGACGCGCAGCGACCGGCAGGCCGTGCAGCCCCGGCAATGCGGCCGGTAGACATGCTCGCCGCTGCGGCGGAAACCGAGTTCCGCCAGTTGGGTGTAAAGCGAGTTGCCGGTCACCGTCGGATCGGCGACCAGATTGCGCGCCCGCCGGCCCGGCAAATAACTGCATGCGTAGTCGGTGGTCAGAAACATGCGCAGATCGTACAGCGAATCGCGGGGGTTGCTCATAAGGGTGCGCCGGCAAACAGAGGGTCGAGCAGATCGGCGTCCAACCGCCAGGGGCCGGGTTGGCCGGGCTCGTCGGGGCAGTATCGTTCCAACAACTGTAGAAAGGTGGCGCGGGGGATATCGGCCGCGCCCATGCTGAGCAGGTGGGTGGTGGTGACCTGACAATCGATGACGGCAAAGTCCCAGCGCCGGAGCTGAGTGGCCAGCGCGACCAGCGCGACTTTGGAGGCATCGCTGGTCCAACTGAACATGGATTCGCCGTAAAACACCCGGCCTAGCGCTACTCCGTACAGCCCGCCCACCAGCTCGCCCTCCCGCCAGGTTTCGATGGAGTGGGCGTGGCCAAGCCGGTGCAGCCGGCAGTAGGCGCGGTGCATCTCCGGGGTGATCCAGGTGCCCGGCTCCCCCTGGCGCGGCCCGGCGCAGGCCGCGACGACCTGCTCGAAGGCAGTGTCGGCGGTGATGGCAAATAGCCCCTTGCGGAGGGTCTTGCGCAGGCTGCGCGAGACCTTGAGGCATTCCGGAAGCAAAACCAAACGTGGGTCCGGCGACCACCACAGGATCGGTTGGTCAGCCGAGTACCACGGGAAGATACCCATTCGGTAGGCGCGCAACAGGCGACGCGGCGTCAGGCTGCCGCCGGCGGCCAGCAGGCCGTCCGGTTCAGTCAGGGCGCGATCCGGGTGGGGAAAGGGCTGGCTGTCGTTATGCGGATCCAGCCACGGTAGGCGCATCCGGCGTCACCTCATCCCGATAGGGCGAATGTTGCAACAGTTCCCGGGCATACTGGCGCAGGGCTGGGGTCTCCCGAGCGAGAAAATCGGCTACGGCGCTTCGAAAACCCGGCTGGGCGATCCAGTGCGCCGAATGCGTCAGCGCCGGCAGAAAGCCGCGATAGATCTTGTGCTCGCCCTGCGCGCCGGGTTCGAAGCGCTGCAATCCAGTCTGGATACAGTGCTCCAAGCCCTGATAATAGCAGGCTTCAAAGTGCAGACTGTCATAATCGGATCGGCAGCCCCAATGGCGGCCGTAGAGTGTGGTATCGCTGCGAAAGCTGATGGCGCCGGCGATTTCGCGGCCTTGGGAGCGGGCCAGCACCAGCACGATTCGGTCACCCAGTGTGGCGGCGATCTCCTGGAAAAAAGGCAGGGTCAGGGTCGGCACGCCGCCCAGCCGGTCGAAGGTCGAGCAGTAAAAACCATGCAGTGCCCGCCATTCGGCCTCGGTCGCCTCATGGCCGGACAGCCGCTGCAACTCCAATCCGGCGTCGCGGACCAACCGGCGTTCCCGGTTGATGTTTTTGCGCCGCTTGGCGGTGAACGCGTCAAGAAAATCCTGAAAGTCCCGGTAGCCGCGGTTGTGCCAGTGGAACTGGCAGCCTAGACGGTGGAGAAAGCCCTGGGCCAGCAGTGGGTCCAGGTCGGCGGTGGTGGGGAACAGCCAATGGATCGAGGAGAGCTGGCGGCGGCGGCTCTCCTCCAGCACATGGTCGATCATGGCCCGCGCCGTTGCCTGGGGATCGGGCTGACCGGGCGCCAGCAACAGCCTCGGGCTGCTGACCGGGGTGTAGGGGATAGCGCCAACCAGTTTGGGGTAGTAGGGCAGGCCCTGTCGCCGGTAGGCTTCAGCCCAGCCCCAGTCGAAGACAAACTCGCCGTAGGAGTTGTATTTCAGGTACAGCGGCGCCGCGCCCAGCAGTCGCCCGCTTTCGTCCCGGCAGACGAGATGCCAGGGTAGCCAGCCGGTGTGTTCGCCGACGCAGCGATGCCGCTCCAGGGCACTGAGAAACTCATGGCTGAGAAAAGGGTTGCGGTCGGGTACGAGCGCATTCCACTCGGATGCGGAAAGTTCGCTCAAGTTATCGAGGAATTGGATGCGCATGAGTCATGGGTTGGAGTGACGGGGGGAGCGGATCAGAAAGCGCGCCATGCGGTTTTGAACTCGAAACGGCGTGGTGGTTCGCGCCCGGCGTGCCGGCGCCCTTCACCTGATCGTCTGAGGATGGGACAATAATCCTTATTTCGATCTTTCCGGTCACTGCCGGTGGCGATCACGCCCAACGCAGACATCGACCCTTGGTCCTCGGGTACATCTTCCATATCACCATACCACCATAGGATTCCATTTTGGCGCAGGCACATCGAATCAAGACCGAACGGCATGAGATTCGGCGCGGCGTTCTTCGTTTCTTAAAGAATGTGTTAAGGGAAATCGGCTTCTGGCTGCTGGCTGTGGCCGCACTGGGAATGATCGGTGCGTTGGCGACCTACAATCCGGTGGACCCGGCCTGGACCCATACCGGGCAGGTGGTTCAACCGCACAATCTCGGCGGCGTGACTGGCGCATGGTTCGCCGACATTACCCTGTATTTTTTTGGCTATTCTGCTTATCTGTTGCCGCTGGGCGTGGTGTTCGGCAGCTGGCGGCTGTTTAAATGCGGCGTGCTGCTGGATCTGGATGCGGAGGTGGTGTTGTTCCGGGTGCTGGGGTTCGCGGTGGCGCTGGCCACCGCCTGCGGTTTGGCGGCGGTGCATCTGGGCGCGGTTCCCGGCGCGATGCCCGGCGATGGATCGGCCGGTGGGCTGGTGGGCGTGCATGTCGGCCGGTTTTTGATTCAGGCCTTCGGGGTTGCGGGCGGAAACCTGTTTATGGCGGCCTTGTTACTGGCCGGATTTACCCTGGGTTCCGGTTTGTCGTGGCTGGTGCTGGTGGAGGGTTTGGGTAGCGCAGTGTTGAAGGTAACGGACTGGGTTGGCGGTCTGATCCTGGCGCCGTTGCGCTGGAACCGTCCAGCGAACGACAACGCCAAGCCGCCGCCGCCCGATCCTGCGATAGTGGAACCGGAAACCGATGCCGGGGCGGCGCCTGCGGCGGCAATGA
>JBATDL010000118.1:0-2374 GCA_049663445.1 Candidatus Competibacter sp. | reverse complement strand
CGTATGTGATCGAGAAACCCAAACTGATCGTCGAGGTGTTGTCGGAATCGACCGAGCGCAAGGATCGGGCGGACAAGTTCTATGCCTATCGTCGCCTCGACAGTCTTCAGGAATATGTGTTGGTGGCTCAGGACGCCGCGCGGGTCGAGGTGTATCGGCGCGATACCGGCTGGGATTTGGATATTTATGACGTGATCGACGCCCTGATCGAACTGCGCAGCATCGACTTGAGCCTGACCGTGCGGGAGGTTTACGAGGGTCTGCCCGAGCTGCTAGCTGAGAAAAAGTTATAAATTTATGGTTAAAAAATGCTTTATGGGCATATGGCGGCAATGATAGTGTCTTAGCATAGTGGGCTATTGCAAAAGTTTTGACAGGTTCTCGTTCCCACGCTCCAGCGTGGGAACGCCGCCGAGCCGTTCCAGCGGCACGAGTCCGAAGGCTGACCCGAGACGCTGGAGCGTCTGAACCTGCTCCCACGCTGGAGCGTGGGCGCCAGACGCTACCTGTCAGAATTGATGCGTCCTTAATCCAATAGTCGCCCAAGGCGGGCTCTGCCGGGGCGTAGTCACCGGATTCTCAGCGGGGAGCGACACGATGTACCAGTATGACCAAATCGACCAGAAGCTCGTGGACGAGCGGGTGACCCAGTACCGGGGCCAGGTCCAACGCTATCTGGCCGGCGAGCTGAGCGACGACGAGTTTCGGCCGCTGCGGTTGATGAACGGCCTCTACCTTCAGCGCCACGCGCCGATGCTGCGGGTCGCCATTCCCTACGGTCTGCTGTCATCCGGTCAGTTGCGCGTTCTGGCCCACATCGCCCGTCGCTACGACCAGGGTTATGGCCATTTCACCACCCGCCAGAACATCCAATACAACTGGCCCAAGCTGGAAGAAACCCCGGACATTCTCGCCGAACTGGCCCAGGCGCAGATGCACGCCATCCAGACCAGCGGTAATTGCATCCGCAACGTCACCGCCGACCATCTGGCCGGGGTCGCTCCAGACGAGATCGAGGACCCGCGCCTCTATTGCGAAATCATTCGCCAGTGGTCCACCTTCCACCCGGAATTTTCCTACCTGCCGCGCAAGTTCAAGATCGCCGTCACCGGCGCCCGTCACGACCGCGCCGCCGCTCAGGTCCACGACATCGGCCTGAATTTGGCGCACGACGAACAGGGTGAGATCGGCTTCCGGGTGCTGGTCGGCGGCGGGCTGGGCCGCACCCCGCTGCTCGGCCACGTCATCCGCGAGTTCCTGCCGCAGCGCGACCTGCTGTCCTATCTGGAGGCGATCCTGCGGGTCTACAACCAGCACGGCCGGCGCGACAACATCTACAAGGCTCGTATCAAGATTCTGGTCAAGGCGCTGGGGCCGGAGGCGTTCCGCCAGCAGGTCGAGGCGGAATGGGAACAGATCAAGGATTCCGGTCTGGTGCTGGACCCGGCCGAGGTCGAGCGGGTGCGACGCTTTTTCGCGCCGCCACCCTACGAGGCCGAGGCCGCCCATGATCCCAGCTTCGAGCAGTGGCTGAAGGCCGACAAAACCTTTGCCATCTGGGTGCGCCACAACGTCGCCGAGCACAAAGTGGCGGGCTACCGCAACGTGTTCGTCGCCCTGAAGGAACCGGGTGCGCCGCCGGGCGACATCGACGCCGCTCAGATGGAGGCGGTGGCCGATCTCGCCGACCGCTACAGTTTCGGCCAGATTCGCGCTACCCACCACCAGAACCTGCTGCTGGCCGATGTGCGTCAGGCCGATCTCTACCCGTTGTGGCACGCGCTCATGGTGCAAAAGCTGGCCGCGCCGGTGATCGGCACCTTGGCCGACATGATTTGCTGCCCCGGTCTGGACTTTTGCAGCCTGGCCAATGCCAGTTCGATCGCCATCGCCCAGCAGATCAACGAAAAATTCGACCGGCTCGATTATCTCTACGATCTGGGCGAGATTCGTCTCAACATGTCCGGCTGCATGAACGCCTGCGGCCATCATCACGTCGGCCACATCGGCATTCTCGGCGTCGATAAGAAAGGCGAGGAGTGGTACCAGATTTCCCTGGGCGGCTCCTCGGAAAACGACGCCGCGCTCGGCGACATTCTCGGCCCGTCCGTGCCCAAGGCCGAAGTCGCCAATACTCTGGAGCGCATTTTGCGGGTTTACGTGGAGCAACGCACGGAGGGCGAGCGCTTCCTTGATACGTTCCGGCGGATTGGGCTGGAGCCATTTCGGGTTCGAGCTTACGCACCGGGTAGCAAAGAGGCCAAGCAGGAGGAAAAGCGTTATGCCGTCGGTTATTAAAAACCGCCAGATCGTCGAGGACCACTGGCAGCAGATCGGCGACGAGGACGCACTGCCGGTCGGAGCGGTCATCGTG
>JBATDL010000117.1:0-6795 GCA_049663445.1 Candidatus Competibacter sp. | reverse complement strand
GCACCACGCCCAGCACGAAAACGAGCACGACGCCGGACGGTGGCTGGCCACCGCCCGCCAGCCACAGCGCCCACAGGGTTGGCCACAGCAGCAGATAAATGCCGATGGGTCGGTGCAGGCGCATCAGCAGGGCGTATTCGCGCAGGCGGTCTTCGAGGTGTTCGATAGTCATGGGGGGAATCCAATCCGGCCGACAAGAGCCGGAGATACCGGTAAAGCGGGCAGGAAAATCTCGCACACCAACAGCGGGCAGCGGCCGTTGATCCAGAACACCGAGCGGCGTCCCCAGATCGCGTCCGGCGGCTCGGCGAAGCCGGCGAAGGCGCGCTGATGCAAGTACTGACCGGCGACGATGCGGGCGATTTCCACCGGGCCGCGACGGACCTTGGGATCGGCGAACAGCACCTGTCCCAGGGGTCGGCTACCCAGGTGAGTCAGCCGGCGGCCGCGGCCGCGCAGGGTGGTGGCCGGGATCAGGGTTCGAGCAAATACCCAGGGCCGCTCGCCGCACAGCAGCTGCACTTCGCGGGTCCAGGTCCAGGCGTCCAGCCGCAACCCCAGTGCGCTCGTTTCGTCGCGGCCGGGCCGCGCCCAGCCCTGATGCAGCACACGCACGCGGAAGTGATCCGGGCAGCCCCGGCGCAGTCGTTGGGTCAGGGAGCCGGGGTCGAACAGCCAGTCGGTCAGCCCAACTGGCAGTGCGGGTGGGCGGGCGGGCGGGCGGGAAGACCAGGATGGCAGATGGTTGGGACAATCGGGGCAATTGGCGCGCAAGACGGTTATTTCGTGAGTTTGGCGATTTTCGCAGCGAGTAATTATGGCACGGTTGCCAGGCGTCGGGGGAATAACCCTGCGGGTTTGACCGTGCCACGCGCCTGCGCCATGCCCGAATCGCTGGTATAGTGATGCTGCGTTGCTGGCTTGTTCGGAATCACGGACTGCCGGCCCGCAGCCAGGATCATTGATAAGTCGAGAACAATGCACGCGGTAGCCCAGGATTCCATCGTTTTTTCCCTGTTTCTGATTTTTACCGGCGCGGCGTTGTTCGCGACGCTGGCGCTGTACGCGCGTCAGGCGCTGCCGATTGCCTATATCGTGTTGGGCATCTGTATTGGACCCTACGGCTTCAAGCTAATCGATAACGCTGCGGCTATCGAAGAGATGGCCCAGATCGGCATCATGTTCCTACTGTTCCTGCTGGGCCTGGACTTGTCGCCGCAGCGACTGTTGCAGATGCTGCGCAAGGCCACCCTGATCACACTCGGCACTTCGCTGGTATTCGCGCTGTTGGGAGGAGGGGTCGCCTGGCTATTCGGCTATTCGCTTGGCGAGAGCCTGCTGGTCGGGACGGCGATGACGTTCTCCAGCACCATCATCGGCCTCAAGTTGCTGCCGACCCGGGCCCTGCACCACCAGCACACCGGCGAAATCATCATCAGCATTCTGCTGCTGCAAGATCTGCTGGCAATCGCCGTGCTGCTATTGTTGGAAGGGTTGGGTGGACGCGGTTCCTCGTTGCAAGGGTTGGGTTTGCTGATCATTACCCTGCCGATGCTGTTGGGGTTTGCCTATCTGAGTTCGCGTTACGTACTGATTCCGCTGATTCGCAAGTTCGACAAGATCCGCGAATACATCTTCCTGACCGCCATCGGTTGGTGTCTGTGCATTTCGCAGGTGGCGGCCTTGTTGGGTTTGTCCTACGCCATCGGTGCCTTCATTGGTGGGGTGGCCTTGGCTACCAGTCCGATCTCGCTGTATATCGCCGACAGCCTCAGACCCTTGCGTGATTTCTTTCTGGTGCTGTTCTTTTTCTCGCTGGGTGCCGGCTTCGATCTGGGGATGCTGGGCGCGGTGTTCCTGCCCACCCTGCTGCTGGGTGCGCTGCTGCTGGCGGTCAAGCCGTGGGTGTTCCGCGGTTTCCTGCAATGGTCTGGCGAACGGCCGCGCATCGCCATGGAAGTCGGCGTGCGACTGGGCCAGGTCAGCGAGTTCGCCCTGCTGATCGCGGTGCTGGCCCAGCAGAACCAGTTGATCGGCCGGGAGGCATCGTATCTGGTGCAGGCAACCACGCTGTTGACCTTCATTGCCTCCACCTATTATCTGGTGCTGACCTATCCGACGCCGGTGGCAATTTCCGATAGCCTGCGGCGGGATTAAAAAGAAGATAGCGTATAAATCATTGGCGTTTACCCTGATTTTTCCTATAATCGCCGCCATTTTTCGGCCGAACCGAACCCAAAGGGGCTTTGGCGCGACCGGACATCCTTAGTGATCTCTCCGGTGAACGTCCCAGCAAGAGCGACGCGCGCGGCGGGGTTGTGGAGCCTGACGGTTGGTTTCCACGCGTACCCGGTTCCTTCATTTTTCGTTGCTGAGTACTGTTATGGAGAGAGAGTTCATGCCCTCGCGTAGTGAATTGGCCACCCGCCCCATGGTGGATGCGACGACCGCGCCGCCCGCCGCCGCCGGCTCCCCCATTCGGGAAGCCGCCGCCCCCTCGCGCCGGGATCTGGCGAACGCCATTCGCGCCCTGAGCATGGACGCGGTGCAACGCGCGGAATCCGGCCACCCCGGCGCCCCCATGGGCATGGCCGACTTTGGTTCTGTCCTGTGGAATGATTTTCTGCGCCACAATCCAGCCAATCCCAAATGGCTGAATCGTGACCGGGTGATCCTGTCCAATGGCCATGGTTCGATGTTGCTGTATTCCCTGCTGCACCTGAGCGGCTATGACCTGAGCATCGAAGATCTACGCGGTTTCCGGCGACTGGGTTCACGGACCCCTGGACATCCTGAATATGGCCTCACCCCAGGCGTGGAAACGACCACCGGGCCACTCGGGCAGGGTTTGGCCAACGGCGTCGGCATGGCGCTGGCCGAACGGGCGCTGGCCACTCGCTTTAACCGCCCCGGTTTTCCCATCGTCGATCACTACACCTACGTCATCCTCGGCGACGGTTGTCTGATGGAAGGCATCTCCTCTGAAGCCTGCTCGCTGGCGGGTACCTGGGGACTGGGTAAGCTGATTTGCCTCTATGACAGCAACGATATCTCCATTGATGGCCCGGTCAATGGCTGGTTCAGCGAAAATGTTGCCAAACGTTTCGAAGGGTTCGGTTGGCATGTGATCCCCAATGTGGATGGCCACGATGCCGACGCGGTCCACCGGGCCATTAAGCAGGCTCGCGCTTTCACCGGTAGCCCGACCCTGATCTGTTGCAAGACGACTATCGCTTGCGGTTCGCCCAACAAGGGTGGCAGCGAAAAGTCGCACGGTGCGCCGTTGGGCGTCGCCGAGGTCGCCGCAACCCGCGAGGCTATCGGTTGGCGCCACGAACCGTTTGTCATCCCCCCTGAGTACTATCGCGCCTTCGACGCCCGCGCCAAGGGCGCTGACTGGGAAGGCGAGTGGAACGAGCTATTTTCCCGCTACCGGGCCGAATACCCAGAAGCCGCAGCGGAACTCGATCGGCGGTTGGCCTGCGGCTTTCCTCCCGATTGGCAGGAACTGGCCTGGAGTTTTATTCAGGCCACCCAGGAGCGGCGCGAGGATATTGCCACCCGGGTCGCGTCCCAGCGCGCGCTCGAAGCGTACAATCCCCACTTTCCCAGCCTGGTTGGCGGTTCCGCTGATCTGACTGAATCCACGGGTATTCCCTGGATTGGCTGCCGACCGGTGGACTTTGAGCACCCCGACGGCAATCTGATTTATTACGGTGCGCGGGAATTCGCGATGTACGCCATCATGAACGGCTTGGCGCTGCATGGCGGCTATGTGCCCTTTGGCGGTACCTTCCTGATGTTCGCCGATTACGGCCGCAGTGCCATTCGCATGGCGGCACTGATGAAGCTGCGCTGCATGTTCGTGCTGACCCATGACTCCATTGGTGTCGGCGGTGATGGCCCAACCCACCAGCCGATTGAACACGTCGCCAGCCTGCGGCTCATTCCCGATCTGTCGGTGTGGCGGACTTGCGATACCACGGAGACCGCCGTAGCCTGGAAGGCGGCGCTGGAACGTACCAATGGCCCGACCGCGCTCATTTTCACCCGTCAGAAGCTGCCCCACCAGGATCGGACTCCGGAACAGGTGCGGGCTATTGCCCGAGGCGGCTATGTGCTGCTGGACTGTGGGAATGATCCAGAAGCCATCCTCATCGCCACCGGTTCCGAGGTCCAACTGGCGGTTGAAGCGGCCAAGCAGTTGAACGGCCAGGGCCGGCGAGTGCGCGTGGTCTCCATGCCATCCGTGAATGTATTCGACGCCCAGGATGCCGCGTGGCGCGAGTCAGTGTTGCCGGCGGCGGTGACCCGGCGCGTGGTGGTCGAGGCGGGCGTTACCGCACCCTGGTACAAGTACGCCGGTCCGCAAGGTATAGTGATCGGCATCGATCGCTTCGGCGAGTGCGGTCCCCCGGAAATTATTTTCCAACATTTCGGCTTTACTGCCGAACGGGTGGCCGCTACCGTGCAGGCGCTGTTCTAGCAAATGCTGTTTTTTAATGAATCCGGTCTACACTTGATCGTGTTGAGTGGGCGGCGTTGCTCGCCCGTCTTTTGATGAAATCACTCTGATTGGAGGAAAGCATGGCCATTAAAGTTGGCATCAATGGGTTCGGCCGCATTGGCCGCATGGTGTTTCGCGCGGCTGTCAAGAATTTCTCGGACATCGAGATCGTTGGCATCAACGACCTGCTGGAACCCGATTATTTGGCCTACATGCTGAGCTACGACTCGGTGCATGGTCGTTTCCAGGGTGAGGTCTCCGTTGATGGCAATACGCTGATTGTCAACGGCAAGAAAATCCGCCTGACCGCAGTCAAGGATCCCGCCGAACTGAAGTGGAACGAAGTGGGCGCCGACATCGTTGTCGAGTCCACCGGCCTGTTCCTGACCAAGGAAACCTGTCAGAAACACATCACCGCCGGCGCCAAGAAGGTCATTCAGAGCGCGCCCAGCAAGGACGACACCCCGATGTTCGTCTACGGCGTCAATGACAAGACCTATGCCGGTCAGACCATCATCTCCAATGCGTCCTGCACCACCAACTGCCTGGCGCCGGTTGCCAAGGTGCTGAATGACACCTGGGGCATCAAGCGCGGTCTGATGACCACCGTGCATGCCGCCACTGCCACTCAAAAGACCGTGGACGGCCCGTCCAACAAGGATTGGCGCGGCGGTCGCGGCATCCTGGAGAACATCATCCCGTCCTCCACCGGCGCCGCCAAGGCCGTGGGCGTGGTCATCCCCGAGTTGAACAAGAAGCTCACCGGTATGGCCTTCCGCGTCCCTACCTCCGACGTGTCCGTGGTCGACCTGACCGTGGAACTGAACAAGCCGGCGTCCTACAAGGACATCTGCGCCGCGATGAAGGCGGCCTCCGAAGGCCCGATGAAGGGCGTGCTGGGCTATACCACCGACAAAGTGGTCGCCACCGATTTCCGGGGCGAAACCTGCACCTCGACCTTTGACGCTGACGCCGGCCTTGCGCTGGACGACACCTTCGTCAAGGTCGTGGCCTGGTACGACAACGAGTGGGGCTACTCCTGCAAGGTTCTGGAAATGGTCCGCGTCATGGCCAAGTAAGCGGTCGCCACACCGTGGCGGTTCGTTTTTAAGCTGAAATCGCACACCCCCGCCGCCTTGCGCCCCGCGCCAGGGCGGGCGGGGGTTTTGCTTGAAGAGGAAAAGAAACATGAATTTTAAGCGCCTGACTGATCTCGACGTCGCTGGCAAGCGGGTGTTCATCCGCGCTGATCTGAATGTGCCCGTCAAGGACGGGAAAGTCACTTCCGACGCCCGTATCACCGCCTCGATGCCCACCATCGAATTCGCAATGAAGGCTGGAGCCAAGGTCATGGTTACGTCCCATCTGGGCCGTCCGACTGAAGGCGAATTCTCTGAAAAAGATTCACTCAAGCCGGTCGCCGATGTCATGTCCGCCAAGCTCGGCAAGCCGGTGCGGGTGATCCGCGATTGGGTCAACGGCGGCTTTGAAGTGGCCGATGGCGAAGTGGTGCTGTTGGAAAACTGCCGCACCAACAAGGGTGAAAAGAAGAACGTCGAGGAAACAGCGAAAAAGTACGCTGCTTTATGCGACGTATTCGTCATGGACGCTTTCGGCACCGCCCATCGCGCCGAAGCCTCGACCCACGGCGTCGCCAAGTTCGCCCCGGTGGCCTGCGCCGGTATCCTGCTGACCGAAGAGCTCGAAGCGCTGACCAAGGCATTGGCGACTCCGGCCCGGCCGATGGTCGCCATCGTCGGTGGCTCCAAGGTCTCGACCAAACTGACCGTACTGGAAAGCCTGTCCGAGAAGGTCGATCAGATGGTGGTCGGCGGTGGTATCGCCAATACTTTCCTCCAGGCGGTTGGTAAGAACGTCGGCAAGTCGCTGTGCGAGCATGATCTGGTTCCCACCGCCCAGGCGTTGATGAAAAAGATGACCGCACGCGGCGCGACCATCCCAATTGCCGTCGATGTGGTCTGCGGCAAGAAGTTCGACGCCGCCGAACCGGCAGTATTGAAAGACGCTGGCGCGGTCAGCGATGATGACATGATCTTCGATATCGGCCCGAAGAGCGCCCAGGAACTGGCTGACATCATCATGAAAGCCGGCACCGTGGTGTGGAATGGCCCGGTCGGCGTGTTTGAATTCGACCAGTTCGGCGAAGGCACCAAGACGGTCGCCATGGCGATTGCGAATACCAAGGCATTCACCCTGGCTGGCGGTGGCGACACCATCGCCGCGATCCAAAAGTACGACATCTACGACAAGGTGTCCTACATCTCCAC
>JBATDL010000116.1:0-5530 GCA_049663445.1 Candidatus Competibacter sp. | reverse complement strand
CGCCCTTGCCCAATAGGGTGACCTTGGGATGGGTTGGATCGCCCCAGCGTAGATCCAGCAGTCGCGGTGGGTGCGTGCTGGCGCGACCGACGGCGTGAATGAGCGGGAAATCATGTGTCAGCAGCTCGTCGCCGACGATTTGTTCCACTGACGCATCGAATTCCCGGCCCAGTGCCAGTATCGCCTCGGCCAAATGCTCCGGCATCATGTCCTCGGCCGGCGTGTTGACCAGATCGCGGACCAGCGTGACCGCCGCCACTTGCCGACGGATGCGGTCGCCGTCGCTGACGGGATCGAGCGCTAGCTTGGCCATGGGCCTTTTCGGAGTCTTGTAACGGGTGAATTGATAGGAACCTAGCGCCCAGCCCAGAGTCATCCGTTCCAGCCGCCAGGGATCGAAGGCGCCGTCGAGGCGGTAATTCCCTTCCGGCAGCGCCACCGGTAGGTTACCCAACGCCCAGAGATCGTCGGCCTTGGCGATGCCGGTGACCACGGCCCGCAGCCGGCCGTCCGCGTCGGGGATCAGATTGAAACTGCCCGGTTTCGCTTTGAAACCGGTCGCGATCAGCCAGCGGCGTGGCAAATCCTCCTGCCGCTCCAGCCACGGCCCGAACTCGCTCTCGATCACCGGGATGACGGGAATGCAATCGGGAGTACGGGCGGGCAGCAAACCATCGTTCATGCGAACCTCTCCAAGCTTAAGCGCGGCGCCCTGCGCGCCGCCCAGTGATTTTCACCGATAAAAGGCGCAAAATCCCGGCCCGTGTCGAGCGCCCTCTCCGGTTGGAAAGGGCGATTTCGTCGAACCGGCGATACCCGAAATGGGAGCGCCGCATCCGCGAGGCGAAGATCTTGTACCGAATTCTTGACCAGCGCCTGACCCGGCTGTTCAATGCCCGCCCGCCCGCCGTGTTTGCAGGCCGCCTGCTGGGCCTGGAGCGGGAAGCGTTGCGGGTCGCGCCGGATGGCTACATCTCGCAGGTTCCGCATCCGCCCGCACTCGGTTCGGCGCTGACTCATCCTTGGATCACGACCGATTACTCCGAGTCGCTGCTGGAGTTCATTACTCCGCCGCTGCCTGGCCCTGGGGAAGCGCTGCGTTTTCTGGACGAGGTTCACCGTTTCGCCTGCCGGCAGATCGGCGACGAACTGCTCTGGTCGGCCAGCATGCCTTGTATCCTGGCCGGTGAAGCCAGCATTCCGATCGCGGAATACGGTCGTTCCAATCTGGGCCGCATGAAGCACGTTTACCGACGCGGGCTGGCGTGGCGCTACGGGCGGACCATGCAGGTGATCGCCGGCATCCACTTCAATTTCTCGTTGCCGGACCCATTCTGGGCGGCGTTCCAGCAGAGGGAAGGCGACCGCCGTTCGCTCCAGGATTTCCGCTCCGAGTCCTATTTCGGGCTGATTCGCAACCTGCAACGCTTCGGCTGGCTGATTCTCTATCTGTTTGGCGCTTCGCCGGCGGTGTGCAAGTCGTTCCTCGACGGCCGGGCGACCTCACTGGCCGAATTCGATGATCACACCTGTTACGGGCCGTATGCCACGTCGCTGCGGATGAGCAACATCGGCTACACCAACCGCAGCGAGAAGAAGAGCGGCGTCAACGTGTGCTACAACTCGCTGCCCGAGTATATCGCCAGTCTGACCCAGGCGACGGTGACCCCGTGGCCGCCTTATCAGCGGATCGGGGTGAAGGTGGACGGCGACTACCGCCAGCTCAACGCCAACGTCCTGCAAATCGAAAACGAGTACTACGCCTCGATGCGGCCCAAGCAGCCGCCACAAGGCAACGAAAAACCGACCATGGGACTGCGCGCGCGCGGGGTGCGTTACGTCGAGTTGCGCTCGGTGGACATCAACCCGCTGGAGCCGTTGGGTGCGAACGAGACCCAGTTGCGGTTTCTGGAAGCGTTTCTGCTGTTTTGTCTGCTCAACGACTCCCCGCCGTTCGACGCCGAAGAGCGGGCGATGATCGATGACAACCAGATGGCGGTGGCCTTGACCGGTCGCGATCCAGCGCTGATATTGCGCCGCAGCCGCGATCCGGCGTTACCGCTGCGGCGCTGGGCGGACGAAATACTCGGTTTGCTGCAACCGATCTGCGCGTTACTGGACCTGGGCGATGCGGGACAACCCTATGCCGCAGCATTGGCCGAACAGTGCGCGACGCTGGCCGATCCGGAGCGCACCCCGTCCGCCCGCATCGTGGAGGCCATGCGCGCCAGCGGTGAAAACTTCTTCCGCTACGCCCGGCGGCTGTCGGAACAGCATCGCCATCATTTCGAATCGCGACCGTTGGCCGAGGAGCGGATAGAGGTTTTCAGCGAGGCGGCCGAGCGGTCGCTACGGGAACAAGCCGCGATCGAAGCGGCGGATGATGTGTCGTTCGACGAATTCCTGGCCCGCTACTTCGCCCAAAGCTGAGCCGCGCCAACTCGCAAGCGCTGCTCGAAAATCCATCGGACCCGCGCTGCTACTACGCCAGTTTCCGGTACTTGATCCGGTGTGGCTGGTCGGCATCCACCCCCAGCCGACGCTTGCGGTCGGCTTCGTAGTCGGCATAGTTGCCCTCGAACCACACCACCTGCGAATCGCCCTCAAAAGCGAGGATGTGGGTGGCGATGCGGTCCAGGAACCAGCGATCATGGGAGATGATCACCGCGCAGCCGGCGAAAGCCAGTAGCGCTTCCTCCAGCGCCCGCAGCGTTTCCACGTCCAGATCGTTGGTCGGTTCATCCAGCAGCAGCACGTTGCCGCCGCTCTTGAGCAGCTTGGCGAGGTGAATGCGGTTGCGCTCGCCGCCGGACAGATCCTTGACGAACTTCTGCTGATCTTGCCCCTTGAAGTTGAAGCGGCCGGCGTAGGCCCGCGAGTTGATCTGATAGCTGCCGATGGCGATGATATCCAGTCCGTCGGAGATTTCCTGCCAGACGGTCTTGTCCGGAGCGAGGCTATCGCGCGACTGATCGACATAGGCCAGCTTGACGGTGTCGCCGACGCGCAAGGTGCCGTCGTCCGGCTGTTCCTGGCCGACCAGCATACGGAACAGAGTGGTCTTGCCGGCGCCATTGGGGCCGATCACGCCGACGATGCCGCCCTTGGGCAGCTTGAAGTTGAGCCCGTCGATCAGCAGCCGGTCGCCGAAGCCTTTTCGTAACTGCGTCGCTTCCACCACCAGATCGCCGAGCCGTGGCCCCGGTGGGATATACAGGTCCTGGGTTTCGTTGCGCTTTTGGAATTCCTGCGATTCCAGCTCCTCGAAGCGGGCCACGCGGGCCTTGCTTTTGGCGTGGCGGCCCTTGGGGTTGGCGCGCACCCATTCCAGTTCCGCCTTCATGGCCTTGGTATGGGCGGTCTCCTGTTTCTCTTCGATTTCCAGCCGCTTTTCCTTCTGGTCCAGCCAGGAGGAGTAGTTGCCCTCCCATGGGATGCCGCGACCGCGATCCAGCTCCAGAATCCAGCCGGCGACGTTGTCGAGGAAGTAGCGGTCGTGGGTGACGGCGACCACGGTGCCGGAGTAATCCCGCAGAAAGCGTTCCAGCCAGGCCACCGACTCGGCGTCGAGATGGTTGGTCGGTTCGTCCAGCAGCAGCATGTCGGGTTTGGACAGCAGCAGCCGGCACAGCGCGACCCGGCGCTTTTCGCCACCGGATAGTTGAGTCACCTCCGCATCCCAGGGCGGCAGGCGCAGCGCTTCGGCGGCGACATCCAGGGTGCGATCCAGGTTATGGCCGTCGGTGGCGTGCAGGTGGGCTTCCAGTTCGGCCTGTTCGGCGGCCAGCTTGTCGAAATCGGCGTCCGGGTCGGCGTAGGCGGCATAGATTTCATCGAGCCGGGCTTGAGCGGCCTTGATCGGCGCGACGGCTTCTTCGATGTTGCCGCGCACGTCCTTGCTGGGATCGAGTTGCGGCTCCTGCGACAGGAAGCCGATGTGGATGCCGGATTGCGGGCGGGCTTCGCCGAGAATGTCGGTGTCGATGCCGGCCATGATGCGCAGCAGGGTGGATTTGCCGGAGCCGTTCAGACCGAGCACGCCGATCTTGGCGCCGGGGAAGAACGATAGGGAAATATCCTTGAGAATCTCGCGCTTGGGCGGTACGACTTTGCCCACGCGGTTCATGGTGTAGATGTATTGGGCCATGCGATCCGGTTCGGTGGTGGTTGGCGGGAGGCGGCCAATCTAACCATTGCCCGCCAAGCCGTAAAGGGGAAAGACGGCGCGGGTGACGAAAAGGCCCGTTTCTGGCCGGGAACGGGGTTTGGCTGGATTGGAATGGGAGTGGGCCAACTTCGATGGAATTGAGTATGCTATATCTATGAGACAAGTGATATTGATATTCCGGCAATCGTTAAGGAAGCGTAAGGAGTCGTAGTTGTCGATCATGAGCAGCATGATGGGGTGAACCTCTTGGCGCGGCTAGGGAGTACGTCTAACAAACACCCTGGATACCCGCATGAGGACCTGCTTGGTTCGTTGGAATACGCATGGGGCAGGGAGGGCGGGAGACATGGCGCGCTGCGTCCGGTGGACTTGTCTTCGGTTTTGCCTTCCGTTCAAACTGGTAATTTTTCCGAATCGAACGATAGTTATGTAGCTATTTTGGCGTTTTGTGCAGGGGAGCGTCCCTTGGCCATGTCATGAATCGTCGAACCGGCATGAGGCTGCAATGAATGTTATATGGCTATTAAAGACCATTAAAATCAATTGATTATTTTCAAAAATGGCAGATTCTGGTAGATAGACGGAAACCGTATAATCACTTGTTTCGCGGACGCTTCGCGCCCGCGAAACGGGGCGGCGGATTGCAATCCGCTGGTTGCTTGGCGCTTCGCGCCGCACAACCACGCGGATCAAGCCGACATCGGCCGTCAACGCCTTCGGCTTTTCCGTCCTCGCGGCTTATCCACCCCCCCGATCTTTTTTACTTTGTGGAATCTTATTTTCCGGATTTTCGACGAATTGTCGGCCACAATCCTTGCAAGCGAATTTGGGTTTATGGTTATGAATACTACCCTTCTTAACGACATTCAATGAATGACAACGTGGACAAATCATGGCTTTTTTCTCACTCCTCTCATCACCGCTAAAATCACACCATAATTCGGTCACTACTTTTTACAGGACTACCCCTCTTTTGTTCAATGCTGAAGGGCAATCTCGTCCATCTTCTTTCAGCAGGGTACGCCGCCTTCCTTCAACCCGCCCGTACACCAGATTCGGTTATATCTCAGTGCCAATAATCTAATCCATAGCGAAAAAGACTTTGGGTGGGACGACCCTGTTTTTTGATCTTGATCGGTTTAATTTCATGGCGCCATTCACCAATAATATGCGCCCAACTAAATGCAATAGCGAGAAAAGCCATCCACCTTTCAAGTCGCTGGGGGTCAGTTATATGGCAGCAATTCCCGCTCTCTGTTATTTAGACCTATTTTTTAATAGAGTAATTAGTGATCATAGAATGATCTAATAAGAAAGACAAAACACTACCTAAGCGCTCGAGGCGCTTAATGAGCTATAGAA
>JBATDL010000115.1:0-1590 GCA_049663445.1 Candidatus Competibacter sp. | reverse complement strand
GAACAAGAAGTAGACCTCATAAATGACGCCTTACTTTACGTCGATTTTGACGCATAACTACGACAAGTCAATTCAACTTATTGATAGACAATGAAAGTTGCAAGCTGACAACAACTTGAGTCGACCTGTCAACGAACTAGGCCAACCATACGCCAGCAATTGCATCATCAGCGCATATGCCACCGACATTATTCATGTCAACTATTCTAGTCAATAGGATTCTGATATTCAGTCAGAAGCCATGCTCTCGCATCAAACCCATTCCGCCAGCCATGTCCGCGCCTGCGCCGCCGCCTCCCGCACCTGGTTCGGGGCGGTGCCCCCCAATACATCGCGGGCCGCCACCGATCCCTCCAGCGACAACATCACGAACACATCGTCCTCGATCAATGGCGAGAACCGTTGCAGTTCCGCCAGCGTCATATCCGCCAAATCGCGATTCGTCTCAATGCCCAGGCGTACCGCCTTACCGACGACTTCATGCGCGTCGCGGAACGGCACCCCCTTGCGCACCAGATAGTCGGCCAGATCGGTGGCGGTAGCGAAACCGCGCCGGGCGGCCTGAAACATATTCTCGCGTTTGGGACGCAAGGCCGGCACCATGTCGGCGAAAGCACGCAGACAACCCAGCACGGTATCGACCGTGTCGAACAGCGGCTCCTTATCTTCCTGGTTATCCTTGTTATAGGCCAAGGGTTGACTCTTCATCAGCGTCAGCAACGCCACCAGATGACCGTTGACCCGCCCGACCTTGCCGCGCACCAGCTCCGGCACATCGGGATTCTTCTTCTGCGGCATGATCGAGGAACCGGTGCAGAACCGATCCGGCAGATCGATGAAATCGAACTGCGCCGACGACCACAGCACCAACTCCTCCGACATCCGCGACAAATGGGTCATCAGAATCGCGGCGGCGGCGGTCAATTCGATCGCGAAGTCGCGGTCGCTGACCGCATCCAGGGAATTGGCGCAGGGCGCATCGAAATTCAGTAGTTGCGCGGTGTAATGCCGATCCAGCGGATAACTGGTGCCTGCCAGCGCCGCCGCGCCCAGCGGCATGACATTGACCCGCTTGCGACAGTCCACTAGCCGCTCGTAATCGCGCTTGAGCATCTCGAACCAGGCCAGCAGGTGATGACCGAAAGTCACCGGCTGCGCGACTTGCAGGTGGGTAAAACCGGGCATGATGGTATCGGTCTCGCATGTCGCCAGATCCGCCAACCCGCCCAGCAAGCGGCGCAGTTCGGCTTGAATCGCGTCGATGGCATCGCGCA
Organism: Candidatus Competibacter sp.; assembly: GCA_049663445.1. Taxonomy (GTDB): domain Bacteria; phylum Pseudomonadota; class Gammaproteobacteria; order Competibacterales; family Competibacteraceae; genus Competibacter. The sequence goes on along the minus strand of JBATDL010000115.1, from coordinate 316 downwards.
GGTACAGTCGGATGTCGGTGGCGACCTGATCGTTGCGCGAGCGGCCGGTGTGCAATCGCTTGCCGGCGTCGCCGATCCGCTCGATCAGCCGCGCCTCGATATTCATATGCACGTCTTCCAAGGCCAGCGACCATTCGAATTCGCCGCGTTCGATCTCGGCGCGAATCTCCTCCAAGCCGCGCACGATGGCTGCGCAATCCTCTCGCGACAGCACACCCACCCGCGCCAGCATCCGGGCGTGGGCCATCGAACCATTAATATCTTGGCGGTACATCCGTCGGTCGAACTCGACCGAGGCGGTAAACGCCGCCACGAA
>JBATDL010000114.1:0-11930 GCA_049663445.1 Candidatus Competibacter sp. | reverse complement strand
GCTTAGGCATGACTCAGGTGTCGGGTGTCGGGTGTCGAGTGTCGGGTGTCGGGTGTCGGGTGTCGGACAACGAGGTACGGGCAGTAGCGAGAGAGCGTTTGGCACCTCGGTTCACGCACCGGACCGGCGTGCCGCCATCAGAGCGATGAACCGATCAAACAGAGGCGCTACATCGTGCGGGCCAGGGCTGGCTTCCGGGTGACCCTGGAAGCTAAAGGCCGGTCGGTCTGTGCGGGCGAGACCTTGTAGCGAGCCGTCGAACAGCGAGCGATGGGTTGTGCGCAAGTTGGCCGGCAGCGTGGTTTCGTCCACCGCAAAGCCGTGATTCTGGCTGCTGATCATCACCCGGCCGCTGTCGAGATCCAGCACCGGATGGTTGCCGCCGTGATGGCCGAACTTCATCTTGACGGTGCGTGCGCCGCTGGCCAGCCCCAGCAACTGATGACCAAGGCAGATTCCGAACAACGGAACCCCGGCATCCAGCAACTCGCGAATGGCGGCGATGGCGTAATCGCAGGGTTCGGGGTCGCCGGGGCCGTTGGACAGGAACACGCCAGCGGGATTCAGGTTCATCACCTCGGCGGCCGGCATCCGCGCCGGCACCACAGTGATCCGACAACCACGGTCGGCCAGCATCCGCAGGATGTTGCGCTTGACGCCGTAATCGTAGGCGACGATGTGGTAGCGGGTGGCATGCGCGGTTGGAAAATCGTTGTCGGCCAGTCGCCAGACTCCCTCTCGCCATTCATAGGGCGCGTCGGCGCTGACCACTTGGGCCAAATCCATGCCCTTCAATCCGGGACACTCGCAAGCCAGGCGCAGAGCCAGGTCTGCATCGGGGAAATCACCCGCGATCAGGCAGCCGCTCTGCGCGCCCTTTTCCCGCAGTAGGCGGGTCAGCCGACGGGTATCGATGCCGGCGATGGCGACCACGCCGCGTTCGCGCAAGTAGCTATCCAGCGGTTGCTGGTTACGCCAGTTGCTGGCGCGGTGCGGACAATCCCGTACCACTAGGCCGCTGGCGTGGATTTGGTTCGCTTCCTCGTCGCCGCCGTTGGTGCCGACATTGCCGATATGGGGATAAGTTAGGGTCACGATCTGCCGGCAATAGGAAGGATCGGTTAAAATTTCCTGGTAGCCGGTGATCGAGGTATTGAAAACAACTTCGCCTTGGGCGTGGCCATCGGCGCCGATGGATTCGCCCTGGAACAGGCTGCCGTCTTCCAGGGCCAGAAGCGCGGGTTTCCTCAAGGGAACCTCCAGAATGGACACACAGAAAAGGAGCGGCGCGCGGGCCACTCCCAGGATGCGATGCTAAAGAGGCATGGCTGGACTGGCGCGGAGTTTACCAAATCATGCCGCGCGGCTCTAGAGAGCGGGGTTGCCGGCGGAGCGGCGCTCAGCGCAGGCCGAGCACGTCCCGCATGTCGTACAGGCCGGGGGTGCGGTTTGCCAGCCAAGCGGCCGCGCGCGCGGCACCCTTGGCAAAGGTCATCCGGTTGGAGGCGCGGTGGGTGATTTCGATGCGCTCGCCGTCGTCGGCGAACAAGACGGTATGGTCACCGACGATGTCGCCAGCACGGAGGGTGGCGAAGCCGATGGTGTTGCGGTCGCGCTCGCCGGTGACGCCTTCCCGGCCATACACTGCACATTGTGCTAGGTCCCGGCCGAGTACTCCGGCAATCGTTTGCCCCATCGCCAGTGCCGTGCCGGAGGGCGCGTCCGCCTTGTGGCGGTGATGGGCTTCGAGAATTTCGATGTCGACGCTGTCACCCAGGGTCCGCGCCGCCAGTTCCAGCAGCTTGAAGCAGAGGTTGACCCCAATGCTCATGTTGGGGGCGAACACGATGGGGATTTGGGCCGCGCCGGCGGCAATCTCCGCCTTTTGTTCCGCCGATAGACCGGTGGTGCCGATGACCATCGCCTTGCCTGCGGATCGGCACAGCGCAAGATGAGAGATAGTCACCACCGGTCGGGTGAAATCGATCAGCAGATCGAAGCGGTCAACCAGCGGCGCCAGTTCGGGGGTAATGGGGATGCCCAACCGACCGATGCCGGCGACTTCGCCTGCATCCGCGCCGATGAACGGGCTATCGGGATGTTCGGAAGCTACGGAGCAGCGAATGTTTTCAACCCGGCTGCACGCGTCAAGCAGCTGCCGCCCCATACGGCCAGCGGCACCGGCGATCGCGACGTGAATCATGGCGGGTGTTCTCCCGTGGGATGGCCAGGCGCTGCCAGCGACTTAGGTTGGTACCGGCTTTGAGGTATTCCGCGAGGAGTATTCACGGGATCCCTCCATAAGACAATAGATTACGCATCACGGCGTAACTCTGTGACTTTGGAGCGGGTGATGGGAATCGAACCCACGCCATCAGCTTGGGAAGCTGAGGTTCTACCATTGAACTACACCCGCCGCATGATCTCGCGCTTTTCCTACCCGAACCCAATCAAGCGGGCAGTTTCGAAAATCATAGAGATAAAGTATGCGGGTTGCAAGATAGTTAAAGCCCGCACTCTCGGCAGGCTTTAACTGCAAAATCTATTCAGGGATTCGGAAAACCTCGATATCATCCGCCTGTTTCAGCCAGCCCGGCCTTTTGCCGCGCCCAGTCCATGTTTGCTCCGGGTCGTTGGGATTGCGGTATTTAGGTTTGCCCGGCGCTCTCTTCCGGCGGCCCGAATAGTTGATCACCTCTTCCGGCGTCATATCGTATTGATCGGCCATCTTGAACATTTGATCGCGAAGAGCCTCGATTTCACCGGTCTTTTTTTGTTCGATGGTATCCTCGGCTGTTTGGATCAACTGCTTGAGTTGCTCGACGGAATAGGAACTGATGAGGTTTTCGATCTTGTCGCTCATGGTTTCTCGTTTGCCGTTGTCAATGTTCGCTGTTATAGAGTTCTTGATTTGGACCATGGGATTATTGTAAAGCATTTTTTTTTATTACTGCAATGATTTTAACTCTATTTATAGCAGCTTGGCGAGGTGATCTTTCAGATGGCTGGCCACTCTCGCGATTAAAGATTCCAAATACCACCGTAACATGGATTGAAAACCCAATGAATTCTGACGATACCGCGAAATTTTCTTCGTCGATCCTTCCCATTGTGGGTGATTTGAATGCCTGCGGATCCGTCGTGCCGCAGTGGATCCGCAGTTTTGTCCGGCGCGAGGGCCGAATGACGCGCGCCCAGCGGCGGGCGCTGACGGAATGCTGGGCGCGGTTCGGGGCTGACGTTGGTGCGGCGCTGGAGCCGGAGCGGCTGTTCGGCCGCCGCGCGCCATTGGTGCTGGAAATCGGTTTCGGCGATGGCGAATCCTTAGCCGCCATGGCGATGGCTCATCCCGATATGGATTATCTGGGAGTTGAGGTCCATCGTCCGGGTATCGGGCATGTACTGCTGCGTGCCGAGGCTTTGGACCTGAGCAATCTTCGAGTGATGTGCGCCGACGCCGTCGAGGTGTTGCGGCAACTACCGGACGAACGCCTGGAGCGCATTCAGGTTTTTTTCCCCGATCCATGGCCCAAGGCGCGGCACCACAAGCGTCGCCTGATCCAGCCGCCATTCGTTGCGCTACTGATTCCTAAGCTAAAGTGGGCTGGGCAATTGCATGTGGCCACTGATTGCGAGGATTACGCCCGTTCGATCTTGAACGTGTTACGTGTCGCTCCCGAATTGGCAAATGCGGTGGATGGCGACGGATTTGCCCCGCGCCCGGCGTACCGACCTTTAACTCGATTCGAACGGCGTGGCCGGCGCCTGGGTCATGAAGTTTGGGATATGTTGTTTGCCCGATCCCAGCCAGGGGTATAAACCACCAGCACACCTTTCAAGTGGCGGCAACAGTGGCTCGCTTTTGGGTTCCGTTGCCGGCTGTACCTGGCCCCGCCGAGGATTTCAAGCCGAGCTCTAGCCGGTTGCCCAATTATTGCCCAGAATATGCAAGTTGCTGCTGAACGCGAGCCTGGTGATAGAGATTTTGCCGCTGGAAACCTTGGGTGACCCAGCCCAAACTCAAAATGGCAATGGAGTTAACTGCATGTTTTTAAAATTTTCCTTTAGTGCGTTGCAGGCTTGGCGGCCTTGTCTCTGGATACTGGGCGCTGCCTTGTGGATGGCGGCGGGGCCGCTGTCGGCGCAGCAAGCTCCGTTTTTTTCGCCAGCGCCCGAAGTGGCCGCGCGCGCGGCGGTGCTGATGAACTCCGTGACCGGTGAAATTTTATTTGCCAAGGAGCCGCACTTGCGTCTGCCGCCAGCCAGTACTACCAAGGTGTTGACCTCGCTGGTGGTGTTGGATCGGCTCGATCCAAATGCGCGATTGCCCGTCAGTGCACAGGCTGCCAGCGTCGCGCCGAGTCGCATTGGCCTGCGGGCTGGCGAGATGGTCACCATGCAGGATCTGATGTATGGGTTGTTGTTGAAATCGGGCAATGACGCCGCCGAGACTCTGGCGGAGGCTGCGGGCGGTTCGATCTACCAATTTGCCGGGTTGATGAACGCCAAGGCTTGGCAGATCGGGGCGCGCAACAGTCATTTCACGAATCCGCACGGATTACCCGATGACGATCATTACACCACCGTATACGACTTGGCGTTGATTTTCCGCCAAGCGATGCACTATCCGTTGTTTGCAGATATCGTGCGCACCCGTACCGCCGCTTTGCGCATTGAATCGGGATCCGGTCCATACGGTGACTGGCGGATGGTGCCGGTACACAGTACCAATCGCTTGCTGGCGTCTTACGAGGGTACGCGCGGCGGTAAAACCGGCTTTACCTTCAAAGCCCGGCATTGCTTTGTCGGCGAGGTGGATCGGGGTGGCATCCCATTGATTGTGGCGATTTTCAATAGCCCCAGCCGTGGCACGTTGTGGCAGGATGCCCGTAATCTGCTCGATTACGGATTTGCTCGATATGGCTTGGCGCCGCCGCCCGTGCAGGTGGAGCCGGAACCGGTCATGGTCCGACATATGCCGGTGATCACGCCGACGGTGGCCCGCGCGGCTGCGATTCGGCCGGTGCGGGTGGGCAAACGAGGACATGCGGCTGCCAGAAGCGGGGTGGCGGCATCCGTCAAAGCCACTGCCGTCAGGGCGCAAGCTACCAGGACAAAACCGGTCGCGAAAGCAGCGGTGGCCAAGCCGGTATCCGGTAAAGTGGCACGGGGGAATCCGGGCAAAAAGCCGGCGACCGCCGTTGCGGTCAAGCCGGTCAAGCCGGGAACCAAGATCGCTACTGTTCCCGCCGAATCCAACAGCAAGTCGCGGAAGAATAGCAAGCAGCGGATCTGAGGTGAGTTTCTCGTCACCGGCCAGATTGGGCAAAGCGGCCAATAAAAAAGGCGATTCAAAAATCGCCTTTTTTTAATCAAAAACTACGAGAACTTAGCTTATCTGCGCTCTTGTAACGACGTCACGTCGCGGCGTGTTTCGCCAACATACAACTGCCGCGGTCGGCCGATCTTCTGGTCCTTTTCAGTGATCATTTCCATCCAATGGGTGATCCAGCCGGCAGTGCGAGCGATAGCGAACATCACCGTGAACATCTCGACCGGGATCTGCAGCGCACTGTAAATGATGCCGGAATAGAAATCGACGTTCGGGTACAGCTTGCGTTCGACAAAGTAGTCGTCGTTGAGGGCGATCTCTTCCAACCGCATCGCCAGATCCAGGCGCGGGTCGTGGCCGTAGGATTCCAGGGTCTGGTGGCAGATTTCCTTGATAATCTTGGCGCGCGGGTCGAAATTTTTATAAACGCGATGGCCAAAGCCCATCAAGCGCACATTGGAATTCTTGTCCTTGACCTTGGCTATAAAGTTATCGACGTTCTTGATATCACCGATCTGCTCCAGCATCCGGAGCACGGCTTCGTTGGCGCCGCCGTGCGCCGGTCCCCACAGACAGGTGATGCCGGCGGCGATCGCCGCGTAGGGATTGGTGCCCGAAGAACCGGCCAGTCGCACGGTCGAGGTGGAGGCGTTCTGCTCGTGGTCGGCGTGTAGGGTGAACAGGATATCCAGCGCCCGTTCGGCGATGGGATCGACTTCGTAACGTTTGCCGGGCAGGCTGAACATCATGTACAGCAGATTACCGGTGTAACTCAGGTCGTCACGAGGGTAAATCGTGGGATCGCCGATACTGTGCTTGTAGCAGGCGGCGGCGATGGTCGGCATTTTGGCAATCAGCCGGCGGGCGGTGACCATGCGATGCTCATAATCGCGGATGTCGAGCCGGTCGTGGAAGAAGGCCGACAGCGAGCTGACTACCGCTGCCATCATCGCCATCGGGTGGGCGTCGTGGTTGAAACCGTATAAGAACCGCCGCAGGTTCTCGCGAATCCGATTGTGCCGGGCAATACTGGTTTCGAAAATCTGCTTCTTTTCGGTGTTTGGCAGTTCTCCGTAGAGCAGCAGGTAGCTGACTTCCAGAAAATTGCACTGCTCGGCCAGTTGCTCGATGGGAAAGCCGCGATACAGCAGCTCGCCCTTGTCGCCGTCCAGGTAGGTGATCGCGCTCTGGCAGCTGGCGGTGGACATGAAGCCGGGGTCGTAAGTGAAGTAACCGAACTCCTTGGCCAGCTTGCCGATATCCACCACAGGATGGCCGTAGGTCGGCTCCAGCACTGGCATTTGCGCTGCTTTTCCAGTGACATCATCCTTTAAGGTGATCGTTGCCATTCATAACCTCCAGAGTGGGTTGATGGGTCGGAGCCGGCTGGCCATCCGTTGTCGCGTTCTGATTGACCTGGCGGTAATCCGACAGTGATTCAGCGTGTTACGCACTTTTTTAGAAACAATGGCGATGATAACCCAAGCTATGCTGCTTTGCCGAAAAATCCGCTTGACCAAGGGGGCGGCCGGTGGCGAACAAAATAAAAGGCATCCTGGGGATGCCTTGCGCGGGTTGAGCTAGAGCCTTTAGGACGACAATCCGTACTTGCGGCGGAAGCGGTCCACCCGGCCGGCGGTATCCACGATCTTCTGCTTGCCGGTGTAGAATGGGTGCGATTGGCTGGAAACTTCCACCTTCACCAGCGGATATTCCTTACCATCGGTCCAGTTGATGGTTTCCTTGGCGGTGATGGTTGAGCGGGTGAGAAAGGCGAAATCGGTGGAGATGTCCTGGAACACCACATCGCGGTACTGGGGATGAATATCTTTTTTCATGGCTGCTGAAACCTTAGGGATGCTGTTGGCCGATCCAAGACGCACCATCGCCGACACGCGGGTAGCGATGCTCCAATGGATTATTAAAGCTTTATAATATAGCTATTTTCCAGCTTGACTCGCAAGAGCACATCGCTTCAAATTTCCAGGTTTTCGGCCGATGGCCCGACGCCACCGTTTCATTTCGAGCCCACTCGCATGCATGATCCCATGAGCCGTCCCCCCCAAATCGGTTTTGTTAGCCTCGGCTGCCCCAAGGCGTTGGTGGACTCCGAACAAATCCTGACTCGTTTGCGAGCCGAGGGTTACGATCTGGTACCCACGTATCAAGCGGCGGATCTAGTGGTGGTAAATACCTGTGGTTTTATCGACGCGGCGGTGGCGGAATCGCTGGAGGCCATCGGTGAGGCGCTGGCCGAAAACGGCAAGGTAATCGTGACCGGCTGCCTGGGCGCAAAGGGTAACGTGGTGCGCGACCTGCATCCGAGTGTGTTGGCGGTGACCGGGCCGCACGCCTGCGAGGAAGTGATGACGGCGGTTCACATTCACTTGCCTCGGCCGCACGATCCGTTTGTGGATTTAGTGCCACCGCAGGGCATCAAGCTGACCCCTCGGCACTATGCGTATCTGAAGATTTCCGAGGGCTGCAACCATCGCTGCACCTTCTGCATTATCCCCCAATTACGCGGCGATCTGGTCAGCCGACCGGTCGGCGAGGTGCTACGCGAGGCGGAGAATCTGGTTCGGGCCGGGGTCAGGGAATTGCTGGTGGTGTCCCAGGATACCAGTGCCTATGGCGTGGACCTGCGCTACCGCACCGGTTTCTGGAACGGCCGGCCGCTCAAGACTCATCTGACAGGCCTCGCCGCCGCTCTGGGCGAACTGGGCGTTTGGGCGCGACTGCATTATGTTTATCCCTATCCGCATGTCGATGAGATCGTGCCACTGATGGCGGAAGGTAAAATATTGCCCTACCTGGATGTGCCGTTGCAACATGCTAGCCCGCGCGTGCTCAAGGCCATGAAGCGGCCGGCCAACACTGGCGACACCTTGGGGCGGATTCGTCGCTGGCGGGAAATTTGCCCGGATCTCACCCTGCGCAGCACCTTCATCGCCGGTTTTCCCGGTGAGACCGAAGACGATTTCGAGCACCTGCTAGAGTTCCTGGCGGCGGCGGATCTGGATCGGGTCGGTTGCTTTACCTACTCGCCAGTGGAGGGTGCCACGGCCAACCAGTTGCCGGACCCGGTGCCAGAGGAGGTCAAACAGGAACGGCAAGCCCGGCTGATGGCGTTGCAGGCAACGATCAGCGCCGGCCGGCTGCGGCGGAAAATCGGCCGTACCTTGACCGTTTTGGTGGATGCCATCGACGAAGAAGGAACGGCCATCGCCCGCTCCAGTGCCGATGCGCCGGAGATCGATGGGGTCGTCTATATCGAAAATGGCGAGGATCTGCCGGTTGGCGAGTTTGTCCCGGTGCGAATCGTGGAGTCCGACGAACATGATTTGTTTGGAGAACGTCTAACCTGCTGACGACACGGCGGTGAAATTTGCTGTCGCTATAGAAAATGGCCATGACCTTGACCCTCAATTCGCCAGAGGTTGCGCTGAGCGCCATTGAACTTTCTCGGATCGTTCCTATCTCAGGAAGTAAGCGTAAGCCCTTACGCCTGTCCGCTTCCCTCCCTGAGCGGGCTATGTCCGGTTAGCCAAACCGGATATCAATTCGCCCCGGTTCCATTCCCCCTTGTAACCGGGGCTTCTTTTTTTGTTTTATGGCAGTCGGGGCAGGTTTGGTTCCCCCTGCCGTGTCCCGGATATCGTGTACAATCCCGCATATTAATCAAGAGGCACTTGCATGGAATCATTGCATGGCACCACGGTGCTGGCCGTGCGCCGCAACGGCCGGGTCGTAATCGGCGGCGACGGCCAGGTGACGTTGGGCAACACCGTGATGAAAGGCAACGCCCGCAAGGTGCGGCGTTTGTATCAGGACAAGGTGATCGCGGGGTTCGCGGGCGGTACTGCGGATGCCTTCACGCTATTTGAGCGCTTCGAAGGCAAATTGGAAAAGCATGGCGGTAACCTGACCCGCGCTGCCGTGGAATTGGCCAAGGACTGGCGCACCGACCGTTTGTTGCGGCGTTTGGAGGCGCTGCTGATCGTCGCCGATCCCCACGCTACCCTGATCCTTTCCGGTAACGGCGACGTGATTGAGCCGGAAAACGATCTGGCGGCGATCGGTTCTGGCGGTGCTTATGCCCAGGCCGCCGCCCAAGCGCTGCTCGAGCATACCGAACTGGACGCGCGGACTATCGTCGAACGGGCCTTGAAAATCGCTGCCGGCATCTGCATATACACCAACGAGAATCTGACCCTCGAAGAACTGGCGGCCGCATGATGCGCGGTTCGGGATCGGTGCGCCCGCCGGTTTATCTTTACCTCACACGTCCAAACGGTAGCCCAGTATGTCGGAGATGACCCCCCGAGAAATCGCCCAGGAACTGGACAAGCACATTATCGGGCAGGATGCCGCCAAGCGGGCGGTGGCCATCGCCCTGCGCAACCGTTGGCGGCGGATGCGGGTCGAGCCGGCTCTGGGCAACGAAATCACCCCGAAAAATATTCTGATGATCGGTCCGACCGGGGTGGGTAAGACTGAAATCGCCCGGCGGCTGGCCAAACTGGCTAATGCACCCTTTATCAAGGTCGAGGCCACCAAATTCACAGAGGTCGGCTACGTGGGTCGGGACGTGGAGTCCATTATCCGCGATCTGATGGATGGGGCGGTCAAGATGGTGCGCGAGGAGGAGATGCATAAGGTTCGTCACCGCGCCGAGGAAGCCGCCTGTGAGCGGGTGTTGGATACGCTGTTGCCGAAGCCGCGCAGCGTTGGCTTCGCCAATGAACCGCAACAAGCGGATCATTCCACGACCCGTCAAAAGATGCGCGAGCGCCTGCTCAAGGGCGATCTGGACGACCGCGAAATTGAAGTCGAGGTGACGGCCCGGCCGGTGGGCGTGGAGATCATGGCGCCACCCGGCATGGAAGAAATGACCAGCCAGTTGCAAAGCCTGTTTCAGAACCTGAGCAGTGGCCGCACTCGCACCCGCAAGCTCAAGGTGCAGGACGCCCTCAAGCTGCTACAGGAAGAGGAAGCGGCCAAGATGATCAACGAGGACGAACTCAAGCTCAGGGCGCTGGCGGCGGTGGAGCAGAACGGTATCGTCTTCATCGACGAAATCGACAAGGTGGCCAAGCGCGGCGAATACGGCGGCCCGGATGTCTCGCGCGAGGGCGTGCAGCGCGATCTGCTGCCGCTGGTGGAAGGCTGTACCGTTTCCACCAAGTACGGCATGGTGCGCACCGACCACATCCTTTTTATCGCCTCCGGAGCCTTTCATCTGGCCAAGCCATCCGATCTGATCCCCGAATTGCAGGGCCGCTTGCCGATCCGAGTGGAACTCAGCGCCCTGAGCACCGAGGATTTCGTGCGGATTCTGACTGAACCGGATGCTTCCCTCACCGAGCAGTACACGGCACTGCTGAACACCGAAGGCGTCGAACTGAAGTTTGTGGCGGATGGGGTGCGCCGCTTGGCGGAGGTCGCCTGCCAGGTCAACGAACGCACCGAAAACATCGGCGCCCGTCGGCTACACACCGTTATGGAGCGGCTGCTGGAAACGATTTCCTTCGAGGCGCCCGACCGTTCCGGTCAGGCGATAACTGTCGACCTGGCCTATGTCGACGCCCAGTTGGGCGAACTGATCAAGCACGAAGATCTAACCCGTTACATTCTGTGAAGCCCGACCATGAGCACTCATCCCACCGAAATCAAACTGCATCAGGCGTCCCATGTTCTGGAAGTTGCCTTCGAGGACGGCTCGCGCTTTCAGTTGCCCTGCGAGTACCTGCGGGTATTTTCACCCTCGGCCGAAGTACGAGGTCATGGACCCGGTAGCGCCACCTTGGTCACCGACAAGGAGACGGTCAACATCAGCGCCATCGAACCGGTGGGCCACTACGCGGTCAAGCTGGTGTTCGACGACGGCCACTCGACCGGCCTGTATTCCTGGAACATCCTGTATGATCTGGGCGTGAATCAGGAGCGCAACTGGCAGGATTATCTGCGGAGGCTGGCCGAAGCCGGTCACCAGCGCCCAATCTGAACCGGTATTTGTCTCAGGAACCCGCGAGCATGGAACACCCCGAAACCACGCATTTCGGCTATCAGAAAGTGGCCGCCGCCGAGAAGGCCCGCAAAGTGGCGGACGTGTTCGATTCCGTCGCCGGCAAGTACGATCTGATGAATGATCTGATGTCGCTCGGTGTACACCGTTTATGGAAGCGGTTTGCGGTGAGCGTCAGCGGCGTGCGGCCGGGCGAGCGGGTGCTGGATCTGGCCGGCGGCACCGGCGATCTGACCGGCCGCTTGCTGCCTCTGGTCGGGCCGAAGGGACTGGTGGTGCTGTCCGATATCAACGCCCGCATGTTGGGCGAAGGCCGCAAGCGGCTGATCGATGAAGGCGTGGTCGGTAATATTACCTACGCCCAGATCGACGCGGAACAACTGCCGTTTCCCGATAATATCTTCGATTGCATCACCATTGGGTTCGGGCTACGCAACGTGACCCGCAAGGAGCGGGCGCTGGCGGATATATATCGGGCGCTCAAGCCGGGCGGGCGGACGGTCATCCTGGAGTTTTCTCATCCAATCGCGCCGGGCTTGAAGCCAGCCTATGACTTGTATTCCTTCGCGG